>NZ_JBWKCA010000002.1:235120-516021 GCF_056436715.1 Streptomyces sp. NPDC043176 | reverse complement strand
GTCGCCCCCCCCCCCCCCCCCCCCCCCGGGCCCGCCCCCCCCCCCCCCCCCCCCGGGGGGGGGGCGCCCCCGCCGCCGTCTCCGGCCCGCGCGGCCTGCCCGGACGGCGAACCGAACGGGTCGCTCCCGCGTCCCTCCCGCCATGAAGACGCTCATGTACGCGACACGACAGCTGCTGCGGTTCACGGCCCTGGAGGTGCGCTGCTGCGCCTTCGCCGTCGCGCTGGTCGCGGGCATCGCCGCGTCCACCCTGCTGCCCGGGCTGCCCGTCGCCCGCTACGACCTGCTCCTGCTCTACGGGACCGGGCTCACCGTCCTGGCGTGGAGGCTCGGCTGGGACACCGGCCGGGACGTGGCGGTGATCGCCGGCTGCCACGCCGTCGGCCTGCTCTTCGAGCTGGTCAAGGTACGGATGGGCTCGTGGAGCTATCCGGAGGACGCGCTGACCAAGTTCGGCGGCGTCCCCCTGTACGGAGGGTTCCTCTACGCCGCCGTGGGCAGCTACGTCTGCCGGGCCTGGCGCCTGTTCGACCTGCGGCTGACCGGTTACCGGCCGCGGGTGACGGCGGTCCTCGCCGGCGCCGTGTACGTGAACTTCTTCAGCCACCACTGGCTGCCCGACGCCCGCTGGGTCCTCGCCGCGCTGCTGCTCGCCGCCACGGCGGGCACCTGGGTGCGGTTCCGGGTGGGCGCGGACGACCTCCGGATGCCGCTGGCCCTCTCGTTCGTCCTGATCGGCTTCTTCCTGTGGATCGCGGAGAACGCGGCCACCTACGTCGGCGCGTGGAGCTATCCCGACCAACTCGACGGCTGGCGGCCGGTGTCCCTCGCGAAGTTCGGCGCGTGGACCCTCCTCATCACGGTCACCTTCGTCCTGACGGCGCACCGGGCGAGGAATCTCTTCCCCTCGGACCCGGTGCGCGAATAGGCAATTCCGCACACCGAGGCGTTCGTGCACCATGGCGGACGACGTGCTACAGTCGACAGCAGTTGCAGTTGTGGTTCCCAAAGAACTTATGAGTGCCTTCGACGGTGGATCCATCGTCAGGCACTTTATGTGTTTTCGGTGCAGTTTTCCGACGGGGCAATCATCACGGCGACGCCGGGTGCCGCACGGTGTGGCTTCCCGGGTTACGCCCCGAAGGAGATTTGACATGGCCTCTGGCACCGTGAAGTGGTTCAACAGCGAAAAGGGCTTCGGCTTCATCGAGCAGGAGGGTGGCGGCCCGGACGTCTTCGCCCACTACTCCAACATCGCCACCTCCGGCTTCCGTGAGCTCCAGGAAGGCCAGAAGGTGACCTTCGACGTCACGCAGGGCCAGAAGGGCCCGCAGGCGGAGAACATCCTCCCCGCCTGACGTTGACACGTCCGACGCAGCCGGGGCCCTCACCGTCGTGGTGAGGGCCTCGGCTCGTTGTCTTTTCCGGCTTTTTCACGGACCGGACGCCGCTTTCCCCACGTCGGCGTGGCCGGATCCGTACGCAATTGGCGTTCGGTACGTTCTGGTGATTCACGGGCCACGGCCCGTCGCGAATTCCCTCGAAACGCACCGTTTCGAGGAAGGTCCCCCATGAACAGCACCCCCCGCACGGACCGGGCACGCCGCGGTTCCGCGCCGAAGGACGAATTCACGACGCCGCCGACCGCCACCCCGGCGCTCCCCGCCGTCACCGCCTTCACCGACCTCGGCCTGCCGGCCGCGGTCCTGGACGTACTGGCCCGCGAGGGCGTCACCACACCGTTCCCGATCCAGGCCGCGACCCTGCCCGACGCCCTCGCGGGCCGGGACGTGCTCGGTCGCGGGCGGACCGGCTCCGGCAAGACCCTCGCCTTCGGCCTGCCGCTGCTGGCGCGCACGGCCGGGCGCCGGGCGGAGGCCCGCAAGCCGCTGGCCCTCGTCCTGGTCCCCACCCGCGAGCTGGCCCAGCAGGTCACGGACGCGCTCGCCCCGTACGCCGCCGCCCTGAAGCTGCGCACGGCCACCGTGGTGGGCGGCATGTCGATCGGCCGGCAGGCCACCGCGCTGCGCGACGGCGTCGAGGTCCTCGTCGCCACGCCGGGCCGGCTGATGGACCTCGTGGAGCGCAAGGACTGCCGTCTGGAGCGGGTCACCGTCACCGTCCTGGACGAGGCCGACCAGATGGCCGACCTGGGGTTCCTGCCCCAGGTCACGGAGATCCTCGACCGTGTGGGCGGCGAGGGCCAGCGGATGCTGTTCTCGGCCACGCTCGACCGCAACGTCGACCTCGTCGTGGAGCGCTACCTCGAGGACCCGGTCGTCCACTCCGTCGACCCGTCGGCCGCCACCGTCTCCACCATGGAGCACCACGTGCTGCACGTGCACGGCGCCGACAAGTTCGCCACGGCCACGGAGATCGCCGCCCGCGACGGGCGCGTGATCATGTTCCTGCACACCAAGCACTCCGTCGACCGTTTCACCCGCCACCTGCTCGGCAGCGGCGTACGCGCGGCGGCTCTGCACGGCGACAAGTCGCAGCCGCTGCGGACCCGCACCCTGGCCCGCTTCAAGAGCGGCGAGGTGCCCGTCCTGGTCGCCACCAACGTCGCGGCGCGCGGCATCCACGTCGACGAGCTCGACCTCGTCGTCAACGTCGACCCGCCCGCCGACCACAAGGACTACCTGCACCGCGGCGGCCGGACCGCGCGCGCCGGCGAGTCCGGTCTCGTCGTCACCCTGGCCACCCCGGAACAGCGCCGGGACGTGGCCCGCCTCATGGCGGACGCGGGCATCCGCCCGAAGGTCACCCAGGTCCGCTCGGGCGAGGCCGAACTGAGCCGCATCACCGGCGCCCGCACCCCCTCGGGCGTGCCCGTCGACGGCGCCGCGCCGACCCAGGAGGGCCCCAAGCGCGGCGGTGCGGCCTTCCGCGGCATCGGCACCGTCCCCGGCCGCCCGGGCCGCGCCAAGAACGAGTCCCGGCGCGCCACCGAGGCCCGCAAGACCGCCGAGGCCCGCCAGGCCGCGCGCGTCCGCCGCGGCGGCTGACCCTTCCCGGCGGCTGCCCTTTCCCCGGGGGCTGCCCCTTTCCCGGGGGCGACCGTTCCCGGCAGGCGCCTCTTCCCGGCAGCTGACCTTCCCGGCGGCGCCCCTTCCCGCTGGCGACCGTTCCTGACGGGTGCCCCTTCCCCGTACCTGCCCCTTCGCGGCGGCGTCCTGCTCGGCGGGGTGCCGCCGGTCCCCAACGCCCTTGCTCGACGCTCCCGTCACCCACGGCTCCTGTCGATCTTCGACACGATTCCGCCACGGCACAGAGCCTTGCCAGCCACGAGGGGCGCCCCTATCGTCGCCGACAGAAAGCGCTTTCCCCACGCGAGGGGGGCGCATGCGAGAAGGAAGGCGAGGATGAGACGACCAGTCGCACTGCGACTCCACGCGGCGCTGGCGGCGATGGCCCTGGCGACCGTGACCGGCGTGGTCCTGACGATGCCCGAGGCATCGGCGGCGACCGGCGGCGTCACCGGTTACGCGACCCAGAACGGCGGCACCACGGGCGGCGCGGGCGGCACGACCGTACGGGCCACCACGGGAACCGCGATCCACGCGGCCCTCTGCGGCCGGGCCAGCAGCAGCACGCCGATCACCATCCAGGTGGAAGGGACGATCAACCACGCGAACACGGCCAAGGTGTCGGGCGAGAGCTGCAACACCGCCGCCGGCGTGATCGAACTCAAGCAGATCAGCAACGTCACGATCGTCGGGGTGGGCAGCGGTGCCGTCTTCGACCAGCTGGGCATCCACCTGCGCGACGCGAGCAACATCATCATCCAGAACGTGACCGTCCGGAACGTCAAGAAGTCGGGCTCGCCCACGTCCAACGGCGGCGACGCCATCGGCATGGAGAGCACCGTCCGCAACGTCTGGGTCGACCACACCACCCTCGAGGCGTCGGGCGGCGAGTCCGAGGGCTTCGACGGCCTCTTCGACATGAAGGACAACACCCAGTACGTGACCCTGTCGTACAGCATTCTGCGTAATTCCGGCCGCGGAGGCCTCGTCGGTTCCAGTGAGACCGACCTGTCGAACAGCTTCATCACCTACCACCACAACCTGTACGAGAACATCGACTCCCGTGCTCCCCTGCTGCGTGGCGGCGTCGCCCACATGTACAACAACCACTACCTGAGCCTCAACGAGTCCGGCATCAACTCGCGGGCGGGCGCCCGCGCCAGGGTGGACAGCAACTACTTCGAGGACTCCAAGGACGTCCTGGGCACCTTCTACACCGACGCCGCCGGGTACTGGCAGGTCAGCGGCAACATCTACGACAACGTCAGCTGGTCGAGCCGCGGCACCGAGAACAACCCGGCCGGCCCCGACCCCCAGTCCAACACGAGCGTCACCATCCCGTACGCCTTCAGCCCCGACCCGGCGAGCTGCGTGCCGAGCGTCGTGAGCCGCACGGCGGGCGCGGGCAAGGGAGTCCTCGTGTCGGACGGCTCCTGCTCACCGCAGAACCCCACGCCGACCCCGACCCCGACCCCCACGCCGACACCCACACCCACACCCACGACACCCACCACCCCGCCCACCACGACCCCGCCCTCCGGGACCAACCTCAGCATCGGCGCCGGGTCCGACGGCTCGAGCAAGGCCGACGGGACGAGTTACGGCAACGTCCGGGACGGCAGCCTGAGCACCTACTGGTCGCCGGCCGGGACGACCGGCTCCGTCTCGATCAAGTGGGGCTCCCCCACGTCCGTGTCCAGCGTCGTCATCAAGGAGACATCGGGCGCCGCGGGCCGCATCGGCGCCTGGCGCGTCGTCAACGCCGACACCGGCGCGGTCCTGACCTCCGGCAGCGGAGCCGGGGTCATCGGCTTCGCCCGTACCGCACTGAGCAAGATCACCTTCGAGATCACCGGCTCGACCGGTACACCGCAGGTGGCCGAGTTCGAGACCTACGCCTGACCGCCGCACGACGACGGCCCGCCGGGTCCGGATGCCCGGACCCGGCGGGCCCCGTCGTGTCATCGGACGGGTCAGCTCACGAACTCGCGGTCCCCGTAGCGCACTTCCGCCCGGCCCCGGTCCGCTCCGAGTCCGGCCGTGAACGCGCGGGCGAGCGGCAGGTCCGCGACCGGGGCGACGAGGATCAGCCGGCCGTCGAGGGTGACCGATCCGCCGCCGAGCCGTTCGCGCGCCTCGGGGTCGGCGACCAGAGCCTCGCGCAGGGCGCTCACGGAGACGCCGGGGACCTCGATCTCCACGGCGTCGGTCTCCGGCGAACTCCTGGGCAGACAGCGGAAGGTGAGCACGGCCTCCTGCTCGTACCGCTTGGCGATGACGCCGGCGATGTGGTGGAGCCCGTCGCGGCCCGCCCCGTCCACGTGGTCGACGACCCGGGGCGGCGGCCGTTGCGCGGTGCCCGCTCAGGGGTGGAGGCGGTCGAGCCCGTGGACGATGAGACCGAGGCCGAAGGCGAACTCCTCGTCCAGGGGGACCGAGGTGAGGGTCCGGGCGGCCCGGAGGAGAGCGGGGTACGCGGCCGGGTCGAGCCCTCGGTAGAAGGCGGCGAGCCGGGGTCCGTCGTCGGGGGCGGCCGCGGGGCCGTGCTGTTGGGCGGTGAAGCCGATGACGTAGTGCGTGACGGCGGTGAAGGCCCGGGCGGCGAGGTCCACCGGGAGGCCGTGGGCGAGGAGGGCGCTCAGGACGCGCTCGCGCTGGGCGAGTCCGTGGGGGCCGACGGGCACCTGGGCGATGAGGAGCGGCAGGGCGTGGGGGTGGGCGCGCAGGGTGTCGTGGAAGCGGTGCGCGGTGACCGTGAGCGCCTCCCGCCAGTCGGCGCGTTCGGCGAGGTCGTCGAGGACGGTCTCGCCGAGGACGCGGTCGACGACGTACGCGAGGATCTCGTCCTTGCCGTCGAAGTGGCGGTAGAGGGTGGCGGTGCCCGAGTCCAGGGCCTCGGCGAGCAGGCGCAGCGAGAAGGCCTGGGTGCCGTGCTCGTCGACGAGGCGCAGGGCGGTGGCGACGATGTGCGCGGTGTCGAGCGAGGGGCGGCCGCGCCGGCGTTCCCCGGCGGGGGCGGGGGCGGGGCGTGCCGCCCACCAGGCGGGGCTGCCGGGGGGTGCTGGGGTGGCGGCCATGGGGTGGTGCTTCTCCCTCGCTGCGCGGGTGCCGCCGTGAGCCGTGCGCGGCTACCGGCGGCCGTCGGTGGTGCGCTGGCCACCGTACCCGCCGGGGCCGTGCGGCCCGAAGGCGGCGGGGATCCGGACGTCGCCGGTCCGGTCCACCGGGGCGACGGTGCCGACGTACCCGTCGGGGCGGACGAGCAGGACGGTGTCCTCCGTGATGCCGTACGGGGTGAGCAGGGCCGCTTCCGCCGGTGTGCGGGCGGTGGTGCGGGTGAGGACGGTGTGGCGGCGCAGCGGGGCACCGGCGGTCGGCCACGGGAGGCGGGCCACCGCGGCCTCGGCGCGGGCGCCGAAGGCGAGGGCGGTGAAGTGCGGGCCGCGGTAGAGGTCGAAGAGGGTGCGCGCCGTGGGGGTGGGGTGGGGCAGGGTCGCGTCGGGGGCGCGGTCGCCGGGGCGGAGACGGGTGGTGCGGGGCGCGTCGGTCGGGGCGAGGGGGCCTCCGAAGTAGGAGACGGCGAGCTGGTGTTCGTCCTGTCCGCGGGTGAGCTTGCCCGGTCGGGCGCGGCGGAGGCCTTCGTAGAGCTCGGTGGTGCGGCCGAGGACCTGGGCGGCGACGGGCCGCCGCTCGCCCTCGTAGGTGTCGAGGAGGGTGTCGTCGGCGCCGGCGAGGACCTGCTGGAGTTTCCAGCCGAGGTTGTGGGCGTCCTGGACGCCGGTGTTGAGGCCCTGTGCGCCGGCGGGGGTGTGGACGTGGGCGGCGTCGCCGCACAGCAGGAGCCTGCGGTCGCGGTAGCGCCGGGCGAGGCGGACGTTGGGCCGGAACACCGAGGACCAGCTGATGTCGCGGAGGCCGAGGGAGCGGCCGACCCGGCGGCGGAAGAGTGCGGCGAGGGCGGCGTCGGTGAGGTCCTGGGCGTCGGTGGCTTCGCCCGGCCGGACCTTGATCATGATCTGGAAACGGTCTCCGCCGGGCAGGGGGCAGGCCGCGACGGCGCGTCCCCGGGCGCGGGGCCAGACGTGCCAGCGGTCACGGGAGAGGCCGTCGACCGCCGCGTCGACGAGGAGCATCCGGTCGGTCTCGTCGGTGGTGCCCTCGAAGGCGATGCCCGCGGCCCTGCGCACGGTGCTCGAGCCGCCGTCGGCGCCGACGACGTACCGGGCGGTGAGCAGCCGCCCGTCTTCCAGGCGCACCGCGCAGCCGTCGTCGTCCTGGGTGATCCCGACGGCTCGGGCGCCGAAGTCGACGCGTACGCCGAGCTGTTCGACCGCGTCGTGGAGGAGGCGGGCGGTGGCGTACTGAGGGAGCAGGAGGACGTCGGCGTACGGGGTGCCGGCGCCGTCGGGAGCGCCGGCGTGCATGCGCCAGGTCTTGGTCCAGGGGCCGAGGTGCAGCCCCATCGACGGGTAGTCGCCGCCTGCCGCGAGGGCGGCCTCGGCCAGTCCGAGGTCGTCGAGGACTTCGAGGGTGCGCGGCTGGATCCCCTTGGCACGCGAGCCCTCGAACCTCCCCCGGTCGCGTTCCAGGAGGCGTACCGCGAGGCCGCGCCGGGCCAGGTCGAGGGTGAGGGCGAGCCCGACGGGCCCGGCGCCGACGACGATCACGTCGCTCTCGGCCTTCGTGGTGGCTGTCCGGTCCATGCCGCTCCCTTCGTCGGTTCCCGCTCGCGGGAACGCGCACCTGATTTACGGATACAGCGTATCCGAATTAATGGATACGGCGTGACCGCAATCAAGACGAGTGAAGGTCGTGACGACTTCTCGCCAACCCGGCACGCCCATCGGGCGCGCGGTGGAAAGTGGGACGGATCGCCCGCGGGCCGGTGGACGCCCGCACGAAAGGAGCGTGCCCGTGCTGTCCGATCTCTTCGACCGGCTCCTGCGACGCGGGACCGGGGCCGGTCCGGCCGGGACGGCCCCCGCCCTGTCCCCGGAGTACCTCGTGCTCGACGCGGACTTCTCCTCCGCCGACCAGTGGGTCGCCGGCCGTTCGTGGGCCTATCCCGACGGCGGCCCGACCAATCACGGCGACAACAAGCTCGACCACCTGGTGGAGGATCCCGCGTACAGCCGCACCGGCGTCTTCCGCGCGACCCCGCGTCCGGACGGCGACTGGGACACCGGACTCCTCACGACCGAGGGCAGCCGCGAGGGCTTTCTGGCGCGGGCCGGAGACGTCCTGGTGGCGCGCGTGCGGCTGCCGGTGGAGACCGGGGCCTGGCCCGCCATCTGGACCTGGCTCGACGGCGGCCAGGAGGTCGACGTCTTCGAGTACCACCCCGACAACCCGGACCTGCTGGAGCTCTCCAACCGGGTCAAGGGGCGCTACCACTACTTCCGGGACCCGGCCGTCCGGCCGGGCGCCTGGGTCGACCTGCGGGTCGAACTCGGCGCCCGCTCGGTCGTCTGGTGGGTCAACGGCGTGCGGGTCTTCGACGACCGCCGGGGGGTGGGGCGCTCCTGGCGGGCCCATCTGATCGTGAACCTGTCGGTCTGCGCGGGCCGTTACCACCCGGCACCCGACCGCGACACGTCCGAGATGTCGTACGAGGTGGCGGAGTTGCGCGTGTACCGGCCGCCGTCCGGCCGGTCCCGGACCGTCCCCGCCCAGGGCGGCCGTCCGCCCGCACCCTGAGCCGGGTGCCGGGTGCCGGGGACCGGCACCCGGGTCGGGTCAGCCGGCGTCCGCGCCGGGCCGGACGGCACCCGGGCCGGGCAAGACGGCGTCCGCGCCGGGTCAGCCGGCGTCCGTGTCTGCCGTGACGAGGACGATCTTGCCGGTGGTCCGGTCCGTCTCGCCGAGGGCGTGGGCCTTGGCGGCGTCGGCGAGGGGGAAGACGGCCTCGACGTGGGCCCGCAAGGCGCCGGACTCGGCGAGGGCGGCGACGGCGTTCATGCCGGCGTGGTCGGCCTCGACGAGGAGGGTCTCGACGCGTACGCCGCGGGCCGCGGCCTTCGCCGGCTCGTCGGGGTCGGTGCCGGGGAGGAGCGAGACCAGCGTTCCGCCGGGACGGAGGACGTCGAGCGAGCGGACACGGGTGTCTCCGGAGAGGGGGTCGAGGACCATGTCGACGTCCCCGACGGCCTCGGCGAAGTCGGTGGTGCGGTAGTCGATCACCTCGTCGGCACCGAGGGAGCGCACGAAGTCGTGCTTGGGAGCGCTGGCGGTGCCGATGACGTACGCGCCCCGCTCCTTGGCGATCTGGACGGCGAGGTGGCCGACTCCGCCGGCCGCCGCGTGGATCAGGACGCGCTGCCCGGGGGCGACGCGGGCGGTGTCGACGATCGCCTGGTAGGCGGTGAGCGCGGCGAGCGGAAGGGCGCCGGCCTGGATGTGGTCGATGCCGGCCGGCTTGTGGGCGAAGGCGCGGGCGGGGCCGGTCACGTACTCGGCGTGGGAGCCGACGCCGTACGGGTACGGCAGCATCCCGAAGACCTCGTCGCCCGGCTTGAAGACGGTCACGCCGTATCCGACGGCCTCGACGACGCCGGAGACGTCCCAGCCGAGGACCAGCGGGAGGCGGTCGCCGAGGAAGAGGCCGGCGGAGCGGTGCTTCCAGTCGGTCGGGTTGACGCCGGCCGCGCGGACGGCGACGAGGATCTGGTTCAGGCCCGGCTCGGGCCGCGGCAGCACGGTCTCCCGGAGCACCTCGGGGGCTCCGTGGACGTCCTGGCTGATGGCGCGCATGGTGCGGTGATTCGTCATGCACACCAGCGTCGCCGGAGGCCCGGTCCCGTACCATGGCATGATTGCCATCTTTCGAAGGGATTCTGCCATGAGCCGTCGGCCCCACCGCGTCGTCGTCCTCGCCCTGGACGGGGTGTACCCCTTCGAGCTGGGCATCCCCAACCGGGTCTTCGGCACCCTCGGCGATCTCTACGAGGTGGTGACCTGCTCGGTGGACGGGGGGCCGGTCCGCACGAACGCCGACTTCTCGGTGACCGTCGAGCACGGGCCCGAGGCGCTGGCCACCGCCGACACGGTGGTGCTGCCGCCCTTCGACCTCGGCGTCCTCTCCCGCGAGCTGCCGGCCGGGGTCGCCGGAGCGCTCGCCCTCCTGCCGCCGCGGGTTCGGCTGGTGTCCATCTGCACGGGCGCGTTCATCCTCGCCGCGGCCGGCCTGCTCGACGGCCACCCCGCCACGACGCACTGGGCGCTCACCGACACCTTCCGCTCCTGGTACCCGGACATCACCCTCGACCCGGACGTCCTCTTCGTCGACGACGACTCCGTGCTGACCTCGGCGGGCGCCGCGTCGGGAGTGGACGTCTGCCTCCACCTCGTACGGAAGGACCACGGCACCGCCGTCGCCAACCGGGTGGCACGGATGTGCGTCGTACCGCCGTGGCGGGACGGCGGGCAGGCGCAGTACATCGAGCAGCCCGTGCCCGAGGCCACGGCCAACGACACCTCCGCGACCCGGCAGTGGGCCCTGGAGAACCTGCACGGGCCGATCACCCTCACCGAGCTCGCCGCGCACGCCCGGATGAGCCTGCGCACCTTCGCCCGCCGGTTCGACGAGGAGGTCGGCATGAGCCCCGGGCGGTGGCTGATCCAGCAGCGGGTCGCGCGGGCCAGGCACCTCCTGGAGTCCACCGACCTGCCCGTGGACGACATCGCGGGGCAGGTCGGCTTCGGCACCGGCACCTCACTGCGCCAGCACCTGCACGCCGCCATCGGCGTGACCCCGCTCGCCTACCGCCGCACCTTCCGCGGCGGGGTCACGGCCGACGCCGGGGCGACCGATGCCGTGCCGGCGTCTTTCTGAAACTTGCGGCAACATCTTGCCGAGCCTGGTTCGGGCTGTTTGACTCGCCTGCGACCCACGGAAGCCGGCGCACCGAGGAGAACAGCGATGAGCAGCGAGTACGACGTCCTCGTCCTCGGAGGAGCGGGCGTCGACACGATCGTGTACGTGCCCGAGCTCCCCCTTCCGTACGCCGACAGCTACATGATCCGGCCCGGCATCGAGACCCGTGCCGGGCAGACCGGCGACTTCGTGGCGCTCGGACTGAGCTCGCTCGGACTGCGGACGCACCACATCGACCTGATCGGTGACGACGTACCGGGCGATCTCGTCCGGGCGTTCCACCGCGACCACGGCATCGGATTCACCGAGGTCCCCGGCGGCACCAAGCGGGCCGTCAACCTCGTCGCCCCCGACGGCCGGCGGCTCTCGCTCTACGACGACAGCCGCTCCCCGGAGTCCGACCGGCTGCCCGCGGAGCTGGTCGGCACGCTGGCCTCGGCGAGCCGCCACGCGCACGTCTCGATCACCCACCCCTGCGCCTTCGCCCTCCCCCTGCTCCGCGAGGCGGGCCTCACCCTCTCCACCGACCTCCACGACTGGGACGGCGAGAACCCGTACCACGAGCCGTTCGCCTACGGCTCCGACATCGTCTTCGTCTCCTCCACGGCCCTGCCCGACCGGGAGAAGACCATGCACCGGATCCTGGAGCGGGGGCGGGCCGAGGTCGTGATCGCCACCGCCGGCGCCGAAGGCGCGTACGTGCTCAGCGCCGCCGGTCTCGTCCACGTGCCGGCCGTCGCGCCCCGGGGGCCGGTCGTCGACTCCAACGGCGCGGGCGACGCCTTCGCCGCCGGCTTCCTCTACGGCCGCCTGACGGGCGAGGACCTGGACCGCTGCGCCCTCTACGGCGCGGTGGCCGGCGCGCACGCCTGCACCGTACCGGCGACCGCGACCGACGCCGTCGACCGCGCGACACTCCTGCGGGAGGTCGCGGTCGCCCCTTCCCGTTCACACGACGCGAGCTGACGGGGCTTCGGTCGGCTCGGCAGGACTCTCCTGGTGCCGCTTCCCTTCGCGGGCGTCCGGGCGGGGTCGTAGCGTCTGGGCGCGCTCCAGCGCGTCGAGCGCGAGGTCGGCGGCGCGGTCGCCGATCGCGTGGACGGCGAGCTGCCATCCCGCGAGGTGGCCGTCCACGACCAGTTCCGTCAAGCCGCTCCGGGGCGTCCTGGAGCTGTCCGGTGTGGGTGGTGCCCTCGTACGGGGCGGTGAGCGCGGCCGTGCGGGCCATCATGCCGCCGTCCGTGTAGATCTTGAGGGCGCCCAGGGACAGCCAGTCGTCGCCGAAGCCGGTGCGCAGGCCGAGGTCGAGGGAGCGCGGGATGCCGTCGTCGGCGTGGGCGCCGACCGGACGGAGGGTGTCGCCGGCGGCCATGAGCTGGACCCGCAGCGGCAACCGGCCACGGTCCCTGAGGAGTTGGTGGGCGCCGAGTTCCACCGGGCTGTGCCCGAGGAGGCCGCCGCCGATGCCCGCCTCGGCGCAGGCGGTGACGCCCTCGGCGAGGCAGGCGCGCCCGGCGTGCTCGATCGCGTCGGCCAGTTCCTCCTGGGAGTACGGCAGCCGCAGCCGGCGCACGGCGGTCATCGCGCTCTCGGCCAGGAAGCCGTCCTGGTGGGGGACGTCGGCCGGGAGCAGGTCGAGGACGGCGCTGTTGACGACGCAGGCGTGGCCCGAGTCGTGCATCACGAACACCTTCCGCCCCTGGCTGACCCGGTCGAGTTCGGCGGCGGTCAGGTGGCGGCCGAGGGCCCGCTGGTCGTAGCTGGCGATGTCGACCCAGCCGCCGGGCGCGGCCTTGCGGGCGGTGGCCTCCTCGACGACGGCGAGCACGTCCTCGACGCGTGCGCAGGGGGCGATGCCGGGGGTGCCGGCCTTCAGTCCGGCCCAGGCGAGGTGGACGTGGCTGTCGATGAACCCGGGCAGGACGGTGGCGCCCTGGAGGTCGACGACCTCGCGGGCGGGGAGCCCGGTGACGGCCTCGTCGAGGCCGACGACGCGGCCCCGCCAGATGCCGAGGTCGTGGGCGACGGGGTGGTCGGGGTCCATGGTGAGGATGTGCGCGTTCGTCAGCCGCGTGCAGAGCATCGTCGGTCCGTCCGGTTCGTCGTCGTCAGGTGGTCGGGGCCGCCGCGGTGCCCGCGGGGGCGGGGGCGTACCGCCTGGGCCCAGCGGGTGTAGTCGGTGTACGTCACCGGGAGCGGACCCCCGTCGGGGGCCCGGCCCGCCGCGCGGGCGGCGTAGGCCGTGGTGAGGTCGCGGAGCAGCGGGACCACCGACCATTCGTCGACCGCCAGGTAGTGCGCGGTCAGGAGCACCGCCTGGGTCCCGTCCGCGCCGGTGAGCAGCCGGACGCGCAGCGGGGTCTCCCGCTCCAAGTCGGGTGCTCCCCCGGCGAGTTCGGCCACCCGGGCGTCGACGTCGTCGCACTCCTCGACGGCGAGGGCCGGGGGCGCGGCGGGTCGCGGGACCGGACCGCCGTCGTCTTCGCCGAACGCCGTGCGCAGGGGTTCGTGGCGGTCCGTGACGTCGGTGAGCGCCGCCGCGAGAGCCCGGGCGTCGAGGCCGCCGGGCGAGCGCAGCACCAGCGCGTGGTCGAAGCCGGGACGGCGCCGGTACGCGTGCCACTGCGCCCGCTATACGGGCGCGGCCGCGGAAGCGTCTCCGACGCCCGGCGCGTCGCCCGGCCGCAGGGCGGGGCGGGCGGCGGCGGCTCCGTCGAGCTTGCCGGCGATGCCTGCGACGGTGAGGGCGTCGAAGACGTCCCGGATGGTCAGTTCGACGCCGAACTCGGTCCGGATCCGGCCGAGGAGCCGCATCGAGGCCATGGAGTGGCCGCCGAGCGCGAAGAAGCTGTCGTGCACGCCGACGTCGTCGAGCTTGAGGATCTCGCGGAACAGCCCGGCGATCCGGGCCTGCGTGGGCGTCGCCGGTCCCGCGTCCCCGGTCATCCCCGACCAGTCCGGCGCGGGCAGCGCCGCGCGGTCCAGCTTGCCGTTGGGCGTCAGCGGCAGCGGGCCCTCCGGGGGGACGACGAGCGCGGGGACCATGTACTCGGGCAGCTGCCCGGCGACGTGGGCGCGCAGTTCCCGTGGGTCGGGCCGCTGCGGCGCGCCGGGTCCCGTCTCGGGGACGGCGTAGCCGACGAGGCGGACGATGTCGCCGTCGCGGTCGGGCAGGACCGCGGCCTGCGCGACCGACGGGTGGGCGGCGAGCGCGGCCTCGATCTCGCCGAGTTCGATGCGGAAGCCGCGGATCTTCACCTGGGTGTCGACGCGGCCGAGGAAGTCGAGGTTCCCGTCGGCGCGCCAGCGGGCGCGGTCGCCGGTGCGGTACATCCGGCTGCCCCAGCCCCCAGGCCGCGTTCGGGACGGTGTTCAGGGTGAGTCCGTGACGCCGGGCGAGGGCGCGCAGCCGGTCGCTGCTCCCGGCGCTGAGGTGGGCGTCGAAGTCCACCGGGATGACCGGGCCGGCGTCGCGGCCGGAGGGCGCGACCAGGGTCGGCTCGTCGAACCCGGCGAGCGCCCCGCGCCAGGCCTCCAGGGCCGCCGTGGTGTCCTGGGCGTCCAGCCACGCCAGGTAGTCGCGGTAGGAGCCGGGCAGCGGCAGCCCGGTCGCGTCGCCGGCCCGCTCGTACAGCGTGAACAGCTCCTCCAGGAACAGCCAGGCCGACCAGCTCTTCTACCGCGAGGGCGACGGGGTCGTGATCGTCGCCGGAGCGGACGCCCGCACCGGCCGCAACCACGGCCTGGCCCTCACCCGGTTCCGCGACGCCGAGCGCATCGCGGAAGGCCCCGCCTACCACGACTGGCTGCGCGACCACGGCTTCCCCGACCTCCGTACGGCCGGAGTTCGTCAACGAGGGCGAGGGCGACTACCTCCTGGCCGGCGAATGGCTGCTCGCGGGAACCGGGTTCCGCAGCGACCCGCGCTCGCACGACGAGGCGCAGGAGTTCTTCGGACGTCCCGTCATCGGCCTCACGCTCGTCGACCCGGACTACCACCTGGACACCGCGCTCACCGTGCTCGACGAGACGACGATCGCCTACTACCCGGCGGCCTTCTCCGCGGGCAGCCTGGCCGTGCTGCGGCGGCTGTTCCCGGACGCCGTCGTCGCCACGGAACAGGACGCGGCGGTCTTCGGCCTCAACGCCACGTCCGACGGCCTGAACGTGGTCCTGCCCCACAACGCCACCGCGCTGACCGAGCAGTTGCGCGAGCGGGGCTTCCGTCCCGTCGGAGTGGACCTCTCGGAGCTCCTCAAGGCCGGCGGCAGCGTCAAGTGCTGCACGCTGGAGCTGCGTACGGCCTCCTGAAACCCCGACGTGCCCCGGACGGTCCCGGGGCGCGTCGCCGGGGTGTCTCCGACGCACCGGCCGGACACCAAGGAAGAGTTGATGGAACAGCCGGTGATCTCGGGTACGGCGCACGACCCGACGGGCAACCGCTTCACCCTCGTCGGCATCTCGAACGTGCCGACCGACTGGGCGCAGGTCTTCGGGTCGCTCGCCGGCGCCGACCTGTCCCTCGTGAAGATCGTCAACGACCTCGTGGCCCGCGGCGACGTGGGCTGCGTCCGCGATCCCGCCGACCGGCGCCGCGTCGTGGTCCGCCTGACCCGGCGGGGCGGGGCCTCCCTGGCGAGCCTGAGCGCGGAGATCGCGGCGACGGACGACGAGGTCCTCGGCCCGCTCGGCGAGGACGAGCGACGCCAACTCGCCTCCCTCCTGCGGCGCGTGCACCACCACCTCACCTCCGCACCCTCGTGACACCGCGGTGACCGCGCGGTACAAGAAAGTGAAGGCATTCGGCAGCGGATACGACAACAGTGGTGGAACCAGCGCGTTATGACGGGCGCCGGTGATCTGCCGGGCTACAGTCCCGTCTCGAGATCCCGATCGCCACACCCTCAAGGGGGAATCTGCCATGGGCAAGACCGAAAGCGGAACGTACGAGGGGTTCTCGGCCGAGGAGCGGGCCGCGATGAAGGACCACGCCAAGGAGCAGAAGACGGCCGCGCGCCGCAGCTCGCGCGCGGACAAGGCGGCCGAAGCGGAGCGGGACGTCCTGGCCAAGATCGCCGAGATGAAGGACACCGACCGGGTCCTCGCCGAACGCGTCCACGCCGTCGTCACGGCCAGCGCCCCGACGCTCGCCCCGAAACTCTGGTACGGCATGCCGGCCTACGCTCTGGACGGCAGGATCGTCTGTTTCTTCCAGAGCGCCGAGAAGTTCAAGGCCCGTTACGCGACGCTCGGTTTCAGCGACCAGGCGAACCTCGACGAGGGCACGATGTGGCCGGCCGGATTCGCGCTCACCGAGGTGACGCCCGAGGTGGAGGAGCGCATCGGCGCCCTCGTGAAGCAGGCGGTGAGCTGACCCCACACCGGGACCCGGTCAGGCGGACGCCCTGGTCTCGGTCTCCCGCGACGCCCCGCGACGCTCGCCCGGGCGGGCCAGCGGCAGGTGGTAGAGGGCGAACGCCTTGCGGATGACGGGCTGGGCGACGTTGCGGACGCGTACCCCGCCCGCCGTCATGCCGTGCTCCGTGCCGAGGTGGGCGTGGCCGTGCAGGGCCAGATCCGCGCCGGCCTCGTCGATGGCCTCGGCGAGGAGGTAGCTCCCCAGGAAGGGGTAGATCTCCACCGGCTCCCCCGCCAGGGTGTCGGGCACCGGGGCGAAGTGGGTGAGCGCGATCCGCGCCCCGCAGTCGTCGGCGGACAGATCGGTCAGGGCCCGGTGCAGGCCGTCGGCGCCCCGGCGCGCGGTGCGGACGAACTCCTTCATCTCGCGTTCGCCGAACTCCCCGGCGCTGCGGCCGGCGAACCCGCCGCAGAAGCCCTTCGTACCGGCGACGCCCACCTTCACGCCGTCCACCGGCAGGGTCACGCTCTCTCCCTCCAGGACGGTGACGCCGGCGTCGGTGAGGACCCGCGTGATGTCCTCCTCGCGCTCCGCGTGGTAGTCGTGGTTGCCCAGGACGGCCACCACGGGCACCCCGAGGTCGCGGACCTCCGCCGCGACCACCTCGGCCTCCGGCACGGTGCCGTGGCGGGTGAGGTCGCCGGCGAGCAGGAGCAGGTCCGCGCAGAGCGGCAGGGTCTCGAACGACGGGCGGAGCAGGCCCCGGCAGTCCGGGCTCAGATGGATGTCGCCGACGGCGGCCACCCGCACCACCGCTCCGTTCGGTTCTCCGGGCTCGGTCACAGCAGCTCCTCGGGCCGGTCGGGAGGGTCGGCGCAGGCGACCAGGAGGTCCTGTCGCACCGGCATCCCCTCCAGTTCCACGCGGGCGATCCGGAGGATCTCGTCGCGGCCGGCGGCGGTCGGGACGGTGCCCGTCAGGAGGACGGCCGCGCCGCGCACCTCGACGCGCACGCCGAGCTCGGCCGTCTCCTCCCGGGCGAGCCGGTCCCTGAACCGGGCGATCCTGTACTCGCTCTCGCCTGCGCTCATCGTGTCCCTCCGTCCGTTCCGATCGTCTCCCTCACGTCCTCGCCGGCCCGCGGGGTGCCGTTCGCCGTTCCCGGCGTGTTGCGCCGCTGCGCCTTGCGCAGGAGGCGGTACGGCAGGGCGTACCAGCAGAGCACGAACCAGAGCATCACGCCGCCTACCACGACGCCGGCGGCGAGCGTGCCGCTCAGCACCACGTTGAGGATGAGCATCAGCGTGCAGGCGACGGTCAGCGCGAGGAGGACCATGCCGCAGACCATCAGCCGGCCGGCGGCGTCCACGACCTCCTCCTTCATGCGCAGCCCGGCCAGGCAGCGGTGGATCGACACGGGGGCGATCAGCGCGGCCGTCGCGGACGCGGCCAGCACGACGGTGACCACGTAGAGCGCACGGTCGAAGCCGCCCAGTTCAGTGAAGCGCGCGGTGAACGCGAGGCTCAGCAGGAAGCCGAACAGGATCTGCACACCGGTCTGCGCGACGCGCGTCTCCTGAAGGACCTCCTGCCACCGTCTGTTGACCCGGTCCCTGGCCCCTTCGGGTCGTCTCTGGGCCCGCGCCCGGCGCGGCTCCTCCTCGCGCTCGGCGCGCCACTCGGCCTCGGCCGGGCGCCTCGTCATCGCCATGACGTCCTCCTCAGCTGGGCAAACGCCGCTCTGCGAGGTGCGGTGCCCGGTCGGACGACGATCAAACGGAGGACGCGGGCCCGGGCACGCGGTGCCACGGACACGCCACGGACAGCGGCCTGGAGCGACCGCCCCTGGCCCGCGCCGGTCGGCTCACGGCCCGCCCACCGCGATCCGGAGGCCGCTCCGGGGCGCCGTCGGAATCCGCGACAGGGGAATCCGCAGGTCCTGCGGAGGCACGGTCCACTCCAGCCGGGCCAGCGCGGTCGACAGGGCGGCGAGGACGGCGACGGTGATGTCCTCCCCCGGGCAGCGGTGGCCGTCGGCCGGATCGCCGCCGCCCTGCGGGATCAGCGTGTCGCGGTGCGGCGGGCTGCCGAGGAAGCGCTCCGGGTCGAAGCGGTACGGCTCCGGCCACAGGGCGGGGTCGTGGTTCTGGCCGTACACGTCGAGCAGGACGAGGTCGCCGTCGGCGATCGGCTGCCCGCGCCATTCCAGGTCGCGGGCGCCCAGACCCCCGACGAACGGCACGAAGGGGTAGAACCGCCGCACCTCGTGGGCGAAGGCCGTCGCGTACGGGCCGGTGCCCCCACCGTCCCCGTCCTCGCGCAGCCGGTCCCGCGTCCGGGGCCAACGGTGCAGCGCGTGCCCGGCGAACGTGGTGAACCAGGCGACGGCGATCGTCGGGCGGGCGATGTTGAGGAGCTCCACGGCCGCGGTGTGCGGGTCGAGCAGTCCGCCGTCCGCTCCCCGGTGCCGGGCGAACGCCGCGAACGGCGTGTCCTCGCCGAGCGCCGCCGTCGTCCGGGCCTCACTCACCGCCCGGGCGAGCAGTGCCTCCTGACGGGTCCGCGCGCGGCGGGCCCTCAGGTGACGCGGGCCGGGGGCGGCGAAGCCGTCGACCATGGCGACGCAGTCCCGCGCCAGGGCGGGGACGCGCGCGTCGTCGATCGGCAGCCCCGCCCAGTCGCGCACGGCCCGGGCGAGCACGGCCGCCACCTCGTCGAACAGCACGATCTCGCGCCCGGCGAACGCGACGGAAGCGGTCCGCCAGCCGCTCTCCACGTGCCGCACCAGGGAGGCGACGGCCGTGGGATCGGCGAGCCGGCCGACGAAGAGCGCCTTGCGCACGCGGTGGTCGGCGCCGTCCAGGGTGTGCACGGCCCCTCGTCCGAAGAGCGTGTCGAGGACGGGTCCCGGCAGCGCGTCCGTACGGCGCACATGGCTCTCGTCGTAGAAGAAGCGGACCGCGTCGGGGCCGTGCAGCGCGACGGCTGGGTGTCCCAGCAGCCGCGTGCGGACGGCCTCGCCGTTCCCCGCGCGGCGGCGCGTGTCGGGCAGCCAGCCGTAGCCCCGGAGCAGCAGGTCGACGGTGCGGTCGGCGATGAGTGTGGACATGTCCCGTGCGGTACCCCGCCGCGGCGGGGTACCGCACGCCCATCCGGCGGTCGCCACCCGGACGGCGGAGGGCCTGACCCGGCGAGGACGACGTCACGGGTGGGGACGTGCCGGGGAAGACGGGGTGTGGACGCCCCGGCGGAACAGGCAGGGGTATGGAGCCCCGGGAGGCAGGCGGGGCCGTACGGCGGCGCAGTGGAGGGGCGCGGCTCAGGACGAGTGACACGGGCCGGCCGGGCCGGCGGCGGGTCCGCCACGGCCGCGGCTTCCGCTGCCTCGACACCGGCGGCGCCCCGCTGGCGGCGGAGGAACGGGCCAGGGTCGTCGCGCTCGTCATCCCGCCGGCGTGGCGGGACGTGGGGGTGTGCCCGTGGCCCAACGGCCACATCCAGGCCGTCGGCACGGACGACGCGGGCCGTCGGCAGTACGTGTACCACCAGGATTTCCGCCGCCGACAGGAGGAGGCCAAGCACGCGCACGTCCGGCGGGCGGCCAGGTGCCTGCCCCGGCTGCGGGCGGCCGTCGAACGGGACCTGGCCCTGCGCGGGCTGACCCGGAACCGCGTGTTCGTGTGCGCGGCGCGCCTGCTCGACCTCGGCTTCTTCCGGATCGGCGACCCGCGCTGTCCGCGCGGAGGAGCTGAACGCGGACCTGCGGGAGCGGTCGGGCACCGACATCTCCGCCAAGGACTTCCGCACACGGCACGCCACGGCGCTCGCCGCCGTCGCGCTCGCGGTGTCGGCGCCGGTCGGCGGGGCCTCCCGGCCGGCGCGGGCGAAGGCGGTGCGGCGGGCCGTCCACGAGGTCAGCGGCCACCTCGGCAACACGCCCGCGGTCCGCCGGGCCTCTTACATCGACCCGGTGGTCGTCGAGCGCTTCGAAGAGGGCGTCACGGTCGCGGCGGCGCTCGGCCGCCTGGGCGAGGGCGGCGGGTTCGGCCATCCGGCCACGCGCGGCGCGGTGGAGCGGGCCGTGCTGCGGCTGCTGCCGTGAGCCTTCGCCGGACGCGCTTTCGGGGTGCGTACGGCCCGTACGGAGGCGGCCCGAGGGGCTATCCGCGTGCGCCGGCCGTGTCCGGTACGGCCGGCACGGCGGCGAAGGGACTGCTGTCCAGGTGGGCGAGGAGGTCGCCGGGGTCGTCGTAGACCGTGTCGGCTCCCGCCCCGGTCAGGTCGGCGCGCGGGATGCCGCCGCAGAGGAGGCCGACGGGGACCACGCGGGCGCGGCGTGCGGCCTTCATGTCCCAGACGCTGTCGCCGACGAACACGGCCCGGTCGGGGCCGACGTCGACGAGCGAGAGGGCGTGCTCGATCGGGTCGGGTGCGGGTTTGCCCTCCTCGACGTCGTCGGCGGTGGCGGTGGCCGTGACGGCGTCGTCGGCGTCGAGGGCCCGGCGCAGGGCGGTGAGTTCGCGGTCCTTGGCGGAGGTGACCAGGACGATCCGCCAGCCGTCTCCGGCGAGGGCGCGCAGCAGGTCGGCGGCGCGGTCGAAGGCCTGGAGCCGTTCGAAGAAGGCGCCGTACAGGGTGTCGTGGCCGTTGCTCAGCCGGTCGTCGTGGGCGTGGTCGCGGTCCTGGCCGAGCAGGTGGTCGAGGAGCCGCTCCCCCGGCAGGCCGATCGCCCGGTGCACGGCGTGGGTGGGCACCCGGTGGCCGCCCTGGCGCAGGGACTCCCACCAGGCCACCACGTGCAGGTGGTTGGAGTCGACGAGGGTCCCGTCGACGTCGAAGAGCGCGGCGCGGTCCATGGCGGTGCTCCCTACAGGTCGCGGAGGGCGGGCAGCAGCGTGGTCTCCGCCCAGCGGAGGAAGGACTCCTGGTGGTCCCCGCCGATCTGGACGAGGGCGAGGTCGGTGAACCCGGCTTCGGCGAACGGCCGGACCGCGTCCACGACGGCTCCGACGTCGTCCCCGCAGGGGATGCTCTTCGCCACGTCCTCCGGGCGGGTGTGCTCGGAGGCCTGCTCGAAGCCGGCCGGCAGCGGGAGTTCGGCGTTGAGCCGCCAGCCGCCCAGGGCCCACCGGAACTGATCGTGCGCCCGGGCCACCGCCGCCTCGCGGTCGGTGTCGTAGCAGACGGGCAGCTGTCCGACGCGCGGTTTGCCCGCGCCGCCCTGGGCGTCGAAGGCGTCGAGGAGCTCCCGTTCCGGTTCCGTCGCTATCAGCAGGTCGGCGTGACGGCCGGCGAGCGCGCAGGAGCGGGGGCCCGACACGGCGATGCCGAGGGGCGGCGGGGTGTCGGGGAGGTCCCACAGCCGGGCGTCGTCCACCTGGAAGTACCGGCCGTGCCGCGTCACGTACCCGCCGCCGAACAGCGCGCGGATGATCTCGGCGGCCTCGTCCAGCATGGCGAGGCGGACCCGGGCCGAGGGCCAGCCCGCGCCCACCACGTGCTCGTTGAGGTTCTCGCCCGAGCCGAGGCCGAGCCGGAAGCGGCCTTCGGACAGCAGCTGGACGGTGGCGGCCTTCTGCGCGATCACCGCCGGGTGGTAGCGGAAGGTCGGGCAGGTCACGAAGCTCATGAGCGGTATCTCCGTGGTCGCCTGCGCCGCCGCGCCCAGGACGCTCCAGGCGTACGGAGCGTGTCCCTGCGACGCGAGCCACGGGAAGGAGTGGTCCGAGATCACGGAGAAGTCGAACCCCACCCGTTCCGCCTCGACGACGTGCCCAACCAGCTCACGGGGGCCTGCCTGCTCGGTCATCATGGTGTACCCGATGTGCATCATGTCTCGCGACTTGCCGCGTCCGGGGTGCCCGAAACGGGTCGTCTCACACGCTCGTGAGGAACTGCGCCGACAGGTTCTCGATCATCGACGCGGTCCACCGCATCTGGCGGAGCGTGCGGGGGTGGCAGAAGGAGGTCAGCTCCAGGAGCCGGGCGTCCCGCGTGGCGTGCGCGGCCTGGGTCAGCATCTCCCAGAGCAGCGAGTTCCCGACCGCGCCGAGGTGCAGGGCTCTCAGGTCCGCCAGGAGGAGCAGCCCGGGGTCCGGCGGGTCGCCGACGGCTCCGGCCGCCTCCCGGAGCGGCGTGGGCGGCGGCCCGATGGGCGGGGCGCCGGTGAGCGGGCCGTCCGCGGGCGGGGCGCCGTGCCGTCGTGCGGCCTCCGCCAGGCGGCGGCCGTGCTCTTCGGACCACTGGGCCAGGACGGTCGCCACGTGGTGGACCTCGTGTTCGGCGCGGTGCCGGTCGGCCGCGGCGGCCAGGTCGAGGGACAGTCTCCGCTCGCCGTCCCGCAGGGCGTCCAGGGTCAGGGCGATGCCGTTCACTGTCGTTCCTCCTTCCGGTGCCCGTCCTCGCGGGGCCCGTCGCCTCGGGGGTCCGCCCCGGGCGGGCCGCCCGGGGCGGGTGTGAGCGGGTGTGCGGGGGTACCCGGGACGGACCCCGCGCGCTGAGGACCACGGGACGGAACCACCGAGCGGTCCCGGCGCGATGCGCGTCGGGCGACGCAGCGACCCGATGGTCCCGGCACGCTGCGGACCGGGGAGCTGGACCACCGGGCGCTCCCGGCGCGACTGCGCGTCAGGCGATGGAACGGCCCGGCGGTCCCGGCACGCTGCGGACCGGGGAGCTGGACCACCGGGCGCTCCCGGCGCGACTGCGCGTCAGGCGGTGGAACGGCCCGGCGTCGTCAGCGCAGGCCCGGGTCGCCGGGGCCGGGGGGCAGCGGCCAGGACTCGGTGCCCGAGGACCCGCGCGTCCGGTCGGGGTCGCCCATCGATCCGGGCTCCTCCCTCATCGGACCGGGCCCTTCGCCCATCGCGTCGGTCCCGGCCGCCATGGGGCCGGGGTCCTCGCCCCTCGGCATTCCGGTCGAGGTCCCCGCCGTGTCGGCGTCCTGCGGGCGGATGCGGCCGCGCCAGCCGCCGGTCGTCTGGTCGTGCTCCTCGACGAAGCCCTTGAACCGCCTGAGGTCGCCCTTGACGCGCCGGTCCAGCATGCCGAGCGCGTCGGCGGCCTTCTCGGCCATGCTGTCGGGCTCGACGTCCATGGCGAGGCGCACCCGGGTGTGTGCGTCGTCCAGCGGCTGGAAGCTGACGACGCCCTTCTGCTGGATGCCCTCGCCCATGCTGCGCCAGGCGATCCGCTCGTCGGGGAGCTGGTCGACGATCTCGGTGTCGAACTCGCGCCGCACCCCGGCGATCTTGGTCCGCCAGTGGCAGTGCCGGTCGTCGAGCTGCCGGACGTCCTCCACGCCCTCCATGAAGCGCGGGAAGTCCTCGAACTGCGTCCACTGGTCGTACGCGCTCCGCACCGGAACGTCGACGTCGATCATCTGCTCGACCTTGCTCATGTCCTTGCCTCCTCCATGTCGTGCCGTACGCACTCTTCGGGGTCGACCGGCGCGTACCCGGCGACGTCCGGCTCATTCACGGCCGGAGGCGCCGGGGCGGGCCGGCGGCCCCCGCACGGGGCGAGGCGCCCCGGTCGGGGGCGCCTCGCGGGTACGGCGGTCCGGCCGGTCAGTGGGCGGCGGCGCCGAACTCGGCGTGCTGCGTCCGCAGCGCGAAGTCGGACTCTCCCCGGGGCGGTTCGCCGAGGTAGCGGCGGCGCGCCTCGGCGCGTGCCTCCCGCAGAAGCGTCCGGAACTCCTCGTCACTGAGCCCGCGCCGGTCTCGTACCGTCCTGTGCTCGGCGTTCCCACCCATCTCCGGACCTCCTCACGGTCTCGCCCTGCGCCCGGCGACTACCCGGCACGGAGCCGGGCAGCCGCGGATCCGGCGGATTTCCGCGGGGCTCAGGAATCGGCGCTCGGGACGTGGAGGGGGCTCAGCGGCGCGTCCTTGCGGGCCTCGTCCATCCGCTCGCCGAGTTCGCGGAGCCGGTTGCGTCCCATGGCCTTGCGGACGTCGGGGAACCAGTCCTGTTCCTCCTCCTCGACGTGGTGCCGCACGTTCTCCATCAGGACGGACATCTTGGCGTCGAACCGCTCGTCCGAGGGGTCGAGCCCGGCCAGCTCGGAGAGCATCCAGAGCACCACGTGGTGCTCCTCCACGCTTTCGAGGACGTGGTCGGTGGTGTCGGGGGCGGCCTCGCGGGCCGCCGGGTAGAAGACCTGCTCCTCGATCCAGGCGTGGGTGGTGAGCTCGCGGATCACCTGCTCGGCGATGTCGCGCTTCTTCGCCCGGTCGTCGTCACCCGCCCGTTCGAACTCCTTGAACAGCTTCTCGACGGTCTTGTGGTCGTCGCGGAGCAGCACGATCCCGTCCATCACGAACCCCTTCTCACGTCGGCGCTCCGGCCGGCCTGCCGGGGCGGTCCGCCTGCACGACTGCCCGGTGCGGCCGTGTCGAATCAGGCCTTCCGGTCTCGGCGGGGGCCGTCAGAGGGCGTCCGCCGCGGTGCGCAGGTCGGCGACGAGGCCCGCGTACGTCTCGCGCCGGTCCGGGGAGCGCAGGACGGCCGAGGGGTGCACGGTCGCGAGGACGCGGAGGCCCCCGTCGGAGCCGGGCAGCGGCCTGGGGACCCCGCGGTCGGTGCCGACGCGGAACGAGGGGCCGAGCAGGGCCCGGCCCGCCGTCGCCCCGAGCGCCACGACCAGGTCCGGTGAGACGAGGCGGAGCTCGGCCAGCAGCCACGGCCTGCAGGCCCGCGTCTCGCGCAGACCGGGGGCCTTGTGGATGCGCCGCTCGCGGGTCTCGTCGCGGGTGAACTTGAAGTGCTTGACGGCGTTGGTGACGTACAGCTCGTCCTCGTCGATCCCCGCCTCGGCGAGGGCGCGGTGGAGCAGCCGTCCGGCGGGCCCGACGAAGGGGACGCCTTCGCGGTCCTCCTGGTCGCCGGGCTGCTCGCCGACCGGCATCAGCCTGGCCCCCGGGTCGCCGCGGCCGAAGACGGTGCCCGTGGCGTCGCGGTACAGGGGGCAGCCCCGGCACCCGGCCGCCGCCCGCCGGTGCGCCGGCAGTCCGCCGCGGTCCGGCAGGTAGGGCGTGGCGTCGTAGGCCTCGGGGGCGGGCCCCCGCTCGGTGACACCGGCCATCGCGCACCTCCCGGCCCGGCGGACCGGCCCCGCCCCGCGCTCCGGTGCGAGGCCGCTGACGCGTGGGCGGCTGCCCGCCGCACAACGGGACGAAACGGCATGAGGCGGGCGGCGAGGGGTAGAGGCACGCCGAGGCGAGGAGGCGCGATGAAGATCCTGACCATGGGGGTGGAGGAGGAGTTCGTGCTGGTGGACCGCGTGACGCGGACGCCCGTGAACCGGGCGCCGGAGGTCATCCGGCGGGCCGCGCGCGAACTCGGCGATCAGGTGCAGGCCGAGCTCTTCAACGCCCAGATCGAGATCTGTACGGCGCCCACCGCGAGCCGCGGCGACCTGCGCCGGGAGCTGTCCTGGCTGCGCACGGTGGTGGGGACGGCGGCGCGGGACGAGCGCTGCATGCCCGTCGCGTGCGGGACGCCCGTGCTGTCCCCGGCGTCGCCGCTGACGATCACGAACACCGACCGGTACCGGCTGATGGCCCGCCGCTTCGCCCCGCTGGTGACCCGGCGGGACGGGACGGCCCGGGACGACGGCCTGGTCTGCGGATGCCACGTCCACATCGGGACGCTCGACCGGGTCCGGGCCCTCGCCCTGGCCCAGCACATACGGCCGTGGCTGCCCGTCCTGCAGGCGCTGGCCGGCAACTCCCCGTACGCCGGGTGCCGCGACACCGGGTACGAGAGCTGGCGCTCGGTCGAGCACGCGAGGTGGCCGACCGTCGGCCCGACCCCCGTCCTCGACGAGGCCGGGTACCTCGCCCATGTCGCGCGGCTCGTCGAGGACGGGACGCTGCTCGACAACCGGATGGTGTACTGGCACGCCCGCCCCTCGGAGCACGTGCCGACCCTCGAGATCAGGCTGGCGGACGTCAACGCGGACCTCGACACGGTCGTCCTGCTCGCGATCCTCGTCCGGGGTCTCGCCGCGACCCTGCTGGCGCGCGTCGAGTCCTCGGACCCTCCGCCCCGGATACCCGGGGCGAGGCTGCTGCGGGCGCACCGGCTGGCGGCCGTCCAGGGCATCTCCGGGCTGGGCCTCGATCCGGTCGACGGCCGGGAGCGACCCGCCACGGACCTCCTGGACGAGCTGATCGAGGTCGCCCGTCCCGGTCTCACCGCCGCCGACGACCTCGCGTGGGTGCGCGACCAGTGGGAACGCGTCCGTACGGACGGCGGCGGCGCTGCACGGCAGCGCGCCGTCTACCACCGGCACGGCAGGCTGAGCGCGGTGGTGGACGCCCTCGCCGCGGCCACGGTGAGCAGCTGATCCGCGTGTGCGTCGCCCTCTTCGACCGGCCGGCCCTCCTGGCCGCCGGCCCGCGCCCCGAGGCGCCGTACGCCCCCCGGGTGTGCCGACTTCCCGGCGTGTACGCGCCCCAGGGCGACACCGGACTCCTGATGGGACGGCTGCGGCGCGAGGACCTGCGCCCCGGCGCCCGCTCGCTCGACCTGTGCACCGGCACCGGTGTCCTCGCCGTCATGGCCTCGCTGCGCGGCGCCCGCGCCACCGCCGTCGACCCGGCGCGGTGGGCTGCGGGACCGTGTCGTCGAGCGTTCCGCACAGCCGTTCGGGCCGGTGATGTCGGCCCGGGCGGACTGGTTCGCGGCCCGGGGACTGGTGGCCCCGGGCACGCGGACCGAGGAGCTGGTGGTCATCCGGGCCTGCCACCCGTGATTGGGGCCGGAAGGGCCGGGCACACGCGCGATGTCCGCGCAGTCGTATCGGATCGGTGGTGTGAGATGTCCGCTTCCCCCACTGGGAACGCCCCGCGGGCCGGATCACGCGCGACGGCCCTCCCGGAGACCCGGCAGGAGCCCGGATCACGTGAGACGGCACTGCCGGAGACCCGGCAGGAGCCCGGATCACGCGAGACGGCCCTCCCGCAGACGCGGCAGGAGACAGGCGACCCGGTGAGCGCCCCCCGCCCCGTGGAGCGCCGCGCGACGCCGCCCCGTGTCCAGCCGCTCCCCGAAGGGCCGCTGCTGGTCGAGGGGCCCGCCGAGATCCTCATGCCGGACGGATCGGTGGTCATGTGCGAGCGGCCCATGATCGCGCTCTGCACGTGCCGGCGCACCCTGCGGGCACCGTTCTGCGATACGAGCCACCGCCCCCGTCTGCGGCGCAGCAGCCGGTCCGTGGCGGGCGCGGCCAGGCCGCTCCCGCCACGGCCGGAACCGCCCGGGCCGGGCGTCGCCACCGAACCGACCGGGGAGGTCGATCCGTCATGACCCTCCTCCAGGCGCCCGTCACCACGGCGCCCCCGCTCCCCGAAGCCCGCGGCACCGTGTCCGACGCGGTCCGCGGCCGGTTGCTCGGGGGTCCCGGGCAGCTGCCCGACCCGTCGGAGATCGCCCGCTGCTCCCCGTACGGCGAGGACCTGCACCTCGCCCTGTACCTCTGCTACGAGCTGCACTACCAGGGTTTCGCCCAGGTTCCCGAGACCCTCGAATGGGACCCCGACCTGCTGAGGGTCCGGGCCCTCCTGGAGCACCGCTTCGAGAACGCCCTGCGGCACGACTGCCGTGACGCGCCCCCGGTGGACGAGGCGCTGTCCACGCTGCTCGTGGAGCCGGTGGACGGGACGGGCGTCTCCCGCTTCCTGCTCGCCCGGAGAGAGGCGTGGCCGGTGCGCGAGTACGCGGCGCTGCGCTCCGTGCACCAGCTCCGGGAGGCCGATCCGCACCTGTGGGTCGTCCCCCGGCTGCGGGGTCGCGCCAAGGCGGCCATGGTCGCGATCCAGTACGACGAGTACGGCTGCGGACGCGCGGAGCGCATGCACTCCCGGCTGTACGCGGACCTGATGACCGACCTGGACCTCGACCCGTCGTACGGACGGTACGTGGACGCGGCCGGCGCCGAGACGCTGGCGGCCTCCAACGTGATGTCCCTGTTCGGACTGCACCGCAGGCTGCGCGGGGCCCTCGTGGGGCACTTCGCCGTCCTGGAGACGACCTCGCCGCCCGCCGCCTCCCGCCTCGCCGAGGCGATGCGCCGGATCGGTGCCGGGCCGGCCGCCGCGCTGTACTACGACGAACACGTGGAGGCCGACGCCGTCCACGAGCAGCTGGTGCGCCGCGAGGTCGTCGGCGGCCTCCTCGCCGACGAACCGGAACTCGCCCCCGAGGTCGCCTTCGGCATCGCCGCCACCTGCCTCGTCGAGGACCGGCTCGCCACCCACGTGACGGACGCCTGGTCCCGCGGCGAGAGCGCCCTGCGCACCCCGGCCGACGGACGAGCCGCCCTGCCGACCCGGGCCTGGGACGACCGGTGAGCCCTCGGCGCCGGGCCCGTGGGCGCGTGTTGACGGGCCCGGCGGGGAGCCGCTGAGGGCCTGTCCTCGACCGCCCGGGGCCTGTCCTCGACCGCCCGGGGCCTGTCCTCGACCGCCCGGGGCCACCTCGTCAGCGCCCCGGGCTTTCGCGCACGACGCCTCGTCAGCGCGCCCCGGGCTCCCGCGCACGGCGGCCGCGCAGGACGGCGGCCGTGGCGGTGCCCGTCCCGGCGGTCGCCCCGTTCAGGACGGCGAGGTAGCGGTCCAGGAGGCCGGGGGCGAGCCGGTGGGCGAGGAGGGTCGCGGCCGTGGAGGCGCCCACCCGGTACTCGGCCCGGCGCGGACGGAGCACGGCGTGCAGGACGGCGCGGGCCGCCGCCTCGGGGCGGTAGGCCGGGACGACGGGGTGCGGCAGGCGGAAAAGGGGCCGGGTGAACCGTGGCGTGTCGAGAGCGGGGAGCCGCACGACGGTGACGGCCACGGCGCTGTGCTCGTGCCGGAGTTCGGTCCGGACGGAGGCGGTGAAGCCGTTGATCGCCTGCTCGGCTCCGCAGAAGGCGGCCCGGAGCGGCGCGGACGGAATGACGGGGGTCGCGTGGGGTAGACGCAGGTCCGCCCCTTTCCGAAGGGGCGTCGTGACCGGCGACGAGGACAGGAGCAGGCCATGAACCTCACGGAGGGTCCGGCCCCGCATCACGCGGCGGCCGGAGCGGCACGCTCCCCGCTCACGCGGCCGGCCCACGCGTCCGCCGGCGACCCGGCTCCGCGGGAGCCCTGGGAGGGTTCCGGAGGCGGGCCGGGGAGGCCGGAGGCCGATCGCGCGCGGGTGCTGCCCCCCGACCACACCCAGGCGATCCTGGAGACGACCAAGGAGGTCGGCGCCGTGCTCAAGGCGTCCGGCTGTCCGTTCGCCCTGGTCGGCAGCGTGGCGGCGTACGCGCACGGCATCCCGGTCCGGCTCCAGCACGACACGGACTTCGCCGTGCGCCGGGAGGACGCCGAAATCGTCACCCGGTCGCTGCGCGAGCGCGGGATCCGCATCGTCGACCCGCCCGAGGACTGGCTCGTCAAGGCGCGGGCGGGCGGCGAGGAGATCGACCTGATCTTCTCGCTGGCCGGCCGGCCCGTGACGACCGAGCTCCTCGCCCGCGCCCCGACCGTGCCGGTCGACTCCGTCCACATGCCGGTGCTGGCCCCGACCGACATCATGGTCTCCCGCCTCCTCGCGCTCTCCGAGCACCACTGCGACTTCGGTGCCCTGCTGCCGGTGGCGCGCGGACTGCGCGAGCGGGTCGACTGGGCGGGGGTACGCCGGGAGACCGGCGACGCGCCGATGGCCGCCGCCTTCCTCTACCTGCTGGAACTCCTGGACGTCCTGCCCCGCGGCGACGCCGCGGCCTGAGCCGGACGCGGACGGCTCCCCGGCCCGGTCGACGGCGACCGGGCCGGGGAGCTTCGCCGGGCGTCTCAGGATTCCGTGGAGACCGTCTCGACGAGGTCGCCGACCTGCCGACCGGGCAGGGCCCGCGCGACGTCGGCCTGGGCGATGATGCCGACGAGGACGTGCTCGTCTATGACGGGGACGCGGCGGATCCTGTGCTCGCTCATGACGCTGAGGACCTGCTCGACGTCGTCGTCCGCCTTCACCGTGACGATGGTGTCCTGGGCCAGTTCACCGGCTGTGCACGTGTTCGGGTCCTTGCCCTGGGCGACGCACTTGAGGACGATGTCGCGGTCGGTGAGCATGCCCTGCAGCTTCTCGTCGGGCCCGCAGATCGGCAGGGCCCCGACGTCGAGTTCGGCCATCTTCCGCGCCGCGTCGGCGAGGCTCTCGGACGACCGGACGCACGTCGCGTCCGGGGTCATGATCTCGCGTGCGGTGGTCATGGATATCACCTGCGCTCATCGGGGTGGGGTGCGTACGGCCCGCGGGATCGCGTCCTGCGGGCGTGCCCCTGGCGGCAGGCCGCCAGGGGCACGGTACGACGGTGTCGGCAACCGTCCCTACAGGTCGCCTCGGGTCTTCTCGGCCCGCTCGCGCGCCTTCTCGGCGACTTCCTCGACCTTGCCCTTCATCTGGTCGCCCTTGCCCTCGGCTTCCATGCGCTCGTTGCCCGTGACCTTGCCCACGGTCTCCTTGATCTTGCCCTTGCCCTTCTCCATACCGCTCTTGCCACCCATCAGTGGGTTCCCTTCTCGTCGGGTTTCGTGTCGGGTTCTCGTCGGGTTTCGTGTCGGGTTCTCGTCGGGTTTCGTGTCGGTGGTCCTGTCACGCCGCTCGCCGGGCGGTGTCCCCGCCCGCGTCGAGGCTGTGGACGATCGCGGACGCGAAGGCGCCGACGTCGTCCGGCTTGCGGGAGGTGATCAGCGGATGCCCTCCCGAGGTGTCGACGACGACCTCACGGTCCAGCCACGTGCCGCCGGCGTTCTCGAGGTCGGAGCGGAGCGACGGGTACGACGTGAGCTCGCGGTCCCGGGCGAGCCCGGTCTCCACGAGCAGCCAGGGTCCGTGACAGATGGCGGCGACCGGTTTGCCCGCCTCGGCGAAGGCCGACAGGAGGCGCCGTGCGCTGTCGTCGGTGCGCAGTCGGTCGGCGTTCAGCGTGCCGCCCGGCACGATCACGGCGTCGAAGTCGTCGGCGACCGCCTTCTCCAGCGTCGTGTCCGGACGGACGACGTCACCGGGCCGACGGTCCGAGACCAGGGTCCTGACGTCCTCGTCCTTCTGCGCCGCCACCGTGACGCGCGCACCGGCCTCGCGCAGGGTCGTGATCGGCTTCTGCAGCTCGTCCTGTTCCGTCCCGTAGTTCGTCGTGAGGACGAGGACGGACTTTCCGGCGAGCTTTGCGTCGGTCTTTCCATCGGTCTTCTTGTGGAGTTCTCCGTCGGGCTTTCCGTCGTTCTCTGCGTCGGGCGCCACGATGTGATCCCTTCCGGCGTCGGACCCCCCGCCACTTCTGCGCCTCACCGCGCACGCGCGCCTCAAACGTCCCCGGCGCGCGTCTTCCGGCCGGGCCCGGCGCGGCCGATGCCCGTGCATGAACCCGGGGAGAGGGGGCAAGCGCGGTCGTACCGAGTGCCCTCGCGCCGAGGACTGCCGGCAGGCCTCGGAGGCAGTGGAGGTGCCGTCATGGTTCCGCTTCTTCTCGTACTCCTTCTGATCCTGGTGCTGTTCGGCGCGGGATTCGCCTTGGAAGTGCTCTGGTACGTCGCCATCGCCGTGCTCGTCCTGTGGCTGCTCGGCTTCCTGATGCGGAGCGGCAGCGGCCGCTGGTACCGCTGGTGAGTCGGCGCACCGCCCACCGCTGATGAGTCGCCGCACCGCCTGAAGCACCGTGCCCGCGCCCCGGACCTGGTCCGGGGCGCGGGCACGTGCGCGTGTGTGGCAGGGCGGGCGGCGCGTCGCCCGCCCTGCCCGGTTCTCACTCGGTCTTCCGCGGGTCGGTGGACCGGCGGCGCGACCAGCGGACGACCAGGGTCAGCAGCGAGAAGAGGGTCAGCACCCACGCGGCCGCGAAGAGCCAGATCAGCACCGGGGCCTCGGTGGACACGGCGAGGACGAGCAGGGCGAGGGTCGCGGCTCCGAGCGCGGCGACGCCGAGGAGCGGGAGCCGGTGGCGGCCGGCCGCGAGTGACGGCAGCCGGAGTGCGGGGCCCCGTCGCATCGTGCGCAGACGGCGGGCGAGCGGTTCGTCGTGGTCCAGCTGCTCTTCGATCTCCGCCAGAAGGCGTCGTTCACGCGCCGAGAGTCGGGCCTCGTCCATCACGGACACCTCCTCCCGATCCCCGCCTCCTCGGGGAGACCGGAATCGATGGCCGACGCGATCGCGTCGCACCCGGCAGATTCCCAGTCGAATCGTGTCAAACCACCGGATAACGGGCATCATCCCTTCAGACGCTCGACCGACGGACCCCCGCCCCCCTCGACAGGGCAGCGCCGGCCCACCGCCACCGTCGAAGGAGCATTCGATGCGCACCGCCGGAGACCGCCCCGTCACCACCACCGCCCGGACCGCCGAGTCCGTGGGCCGGCCAGGGGCCGCGACGCGCCAGGCGGCGCTGGGTGGGATCCCCGAGCCGGTCCGTCCGAGGGCCGCCTCCACCGGCGACGCCCGGACCCTCTCCGTAGCGCTCTTCGAGCGGCTGCGGTCGCTGGAGGAGGGGACGCCGGAGCACGCGTACGTGCGCAACACCCTCGTCGAGCTCAACCTCAGCCTGGTGAAGTTCGCGGCCCGGCGGTTCCGGAACCGCGCCGAGCCGACCGAGGACATCGTGCAGGTCGGCACGATCGGCCTGATCAAGGCGATCGACCGTTTCGACACCGACCGCGCCGTCGACTTCTCCGCGTTCGCCCTGCCGACCATCGTCGGCGAGATGAAGCGTTTCTTCAGGGACACCAGCTGGTCCGTTCGGGTACCCCGCCGCCTCCAGGAGATGCGGATCGACCTGGCCAAGGCGGCCGACGCCCTGGAGCAGAGCCTGGGCCGGCGCCCCACCCGGGCGGAACTGGCGGACCGGCTGCACGTCACCGAGGACGAGGTCTCCGAAGGCCAGCTGGCGGCGCACGGCTACGCGGCTCGCTCCCTGGACGTGCCCGCCGGTGACGAGGACTCCGTCTCCGGTACGAGCGCACGCCACCTCGCCACTTTCGAGCCCTCCTACGAGCTCGTCGAGTCGCTGACGTCGCTGCGGCCGCTGCTGGCCCGGCTCGACGAGCGCGACCGGCGCATCCTCGAACTGCGCTTCGGCGAGGAACTCACCCAGTCGGAGATAGGCCAACGGATCGGCCTGTCCCAGATGCACGTCTCGCGTCTGCTCACCCGGATCCTCGGTGAGCTCAGGCAGGGCCTGCTCCAGGACGGCGCCACGGCGGACGGGACGGACGGCTGACCTCCAGCCACACCACCTTGCCCACCATGCCCTGCCCCTTGTCCTCGGTGCCCCAGTTCCCGGCGAGCCGGTCGAGCACCATCAGACCGTGCCCGCCGGGCATGCCGGGCGACCGGGGCGTCTGCAGGCGCGGATGTTCGGGACTCGCGTCGGCCACCTCGACCCGCAGCCGCCCGTCCCCGTGCCGCAGGACGAGCTCCTCCGGGCCTCCCGCGTGCAGACAGGCGTTGGTCACGACCTCGGAGACCATGAGCAGGACGTCCTCCACCCGCTCCCCCACCTCGTCGGTCTCCGGGGGGATCCAGCCCCAGTCGGACAGCGCCTCGGCGGTGAAGTCACGGCAGCGGGCCACCACACCGCGGGTGCCGTTCAGCACGAGCCTGCGGACCTGGCTCGGGGGGCCCTCAGCGATCTTTGCCATGGCTTCCGCCGCCTTCGGGGCCGCGCCCGCGCTCCGACAGCGCCTCGCCGACGCTTCCGTGCACCGGAAACACTCCCAGTGCTCCGGTGATCTCGAACATCCGGTCCACCGGCGCGCGCAGCCCGGCGAGCTCCACGCGCCCGCCGGCCTCCAGCGCCCACAAGCGGGCTCTGAGCAGCACGTTCAGCCCGGACGAGTCGCAGAACCGCAGGCCGGAGCAGTCGACGACGATCCTTCCGGTCGCCGGACACTTCTCCATCGCGCCCCACAGCGGACCGACCGCGTCGCGGTCGAGTTCGCCCACGAGCACCAGGACGACGGTGTCCGCCCCCGGCACGGGCCGGACGTCGACGCCGAAGCGGTCGGGCGACGGCCCGGGGTCTTCCTCCACCAGCTCTTCGTCCCGCATGGACTCACCAGCTTCCTCGCACCCTTCGCTCTTTTTACACCTTTTCCACGGGTTACGACGCTCATGCCTCACACGTCCGGATCGATCGCGCACCCCGCGCATACGCGGTCGCGGGAGGGGCAGCCGCCCTAATCAGGCAGGTACCGACAGGACGAGCCATGGCCACACCTCCCCACCCTCCCGCACTTTCCGCCACCGCCCCGGTGCCGGCACGGCTGCGTGTGGAGAGCCGCCCCCGTGGACGTCCCGGTACCGTCGTCCTGCTCCTGGACGGGGACCTCGACCACGACACGGCGGCGCCCCTGAGGGACGCCCTGGAGGAGCACTCCGGGGCCGCCCGTCTGGTCGTGGACTGCGCGGGGCTGCGGTTCTGCGACTCCACCGGGCTGAACCTGCTGCTCAGGGCCCGACTGCGACACATGGCGCGGGGAGGGCGCGTCGATCTCTCCGCCCTGCGCCCTCCGGTGGCCCGGATGCTCGAGATCACGGGTGCGCGGCTGGTCTTCCGGGTGTACGAGACCGCCGAAGCCGCTCTCGACGACCGGCCCTCGCCCGCATAGCGGTGGGAGGGACGGGAAGGGGCAGCCCATGACCGGTCGGCACGCTCAGTCCGCCCCCACCCGTACCCGTCGCTTCGATCTGGCCGCATCCGACGGGGCGGTGCGGGAGTGCCGCGACCACACCCGGCAGGCCCTGAGCGAGTGGTTCGGGCCCGCGGGCTCCCCCGGGCACGTCGCCGTCGACGACGCCCTGCTGCTGGTCTCCGAGGTCGTCACGAACGCGTTCACCTACGGCGGCGTCCCGTACGAACTCCGCCTCGACCGCGCCGGAGGCCGCTTGTGGGTCCAGGTCAGCGACACGAGCCCGGAGCGGCCCCGGCCGCACGGACGGCACCGCCCCGGCCGCGCCTCGGGACACGGGCTCTACCTCCTGGAGCGGCTCTCCGCCGCCTGGGGCTGGCTCCCGCGGGGCCGGGGGAAGGCGGTCTGGTTCGAGGTGGTCGTGATCCCCGGGCCCGGGGATCACGAGCGGCCTACAGTGGAGGGGTGACGCGGGACCGCGCGGCGCACTCGGCACCCGCCCCGTGTCGCGTCGCCCTGTGCGAGGTCCTCCATGACAGAGCGCAGACCAGCCCCCGGCGTCGAGCCGACGTACGGGGAGCCGGGCGAGGACGGCCTCCGCCGGCTGCTCGCCGGGCTCACCGCCGTACGGGACGGTGACCTCTCCGTCCGGCTCCCCGACGCCGGCGGCGGTGTCCACGGCGAGATCGCCGGCGTCTACAACGACATGGTCGGCCAGCTGTCGCTCGTCACGTCCGAGGTCACCCGGGTCGCGAGCGAGGTCGGCGGCCAGGGGCTCCTCGGCGGCCGGATCCGCGAGCCGGGGGCGCGGGGCGTGTGGCGGGAGCTGACGTCCGGCGTCAACACGATGGCCGACAACCTGACGTCGCAGGTGCGGTCCATCGCCCAGGTCGCCACGGCGGTCGCCGGCGGCGACCTCACACGCAAGATCAGGGTGGACGCGCGGGGCGAGATCCTGGAGCTGAAGGAGACCATCAACACGATGGTCGACCGGCTCTCCTCGTTCGCCGAGGAGGTCACCCGGGTGGCCCGCGAGGTGGGCACGGAGGGCAAGCTCGGCGGCCAGGCCACCGTCCACGGGGTCTCCGGCACCTGGAAGGACCTCACCGACAAGGTCAACTCGATGGCCGACAACCTCACCAACCAGGTGCGCAACATCGCGCAGGTCACGACCGCCGTCGCCCAGGGCGACCTGACCAGCCGGATCGACGTCTCGGCCCGCGGCGAGATCCTCGAACTCAAGACCACCATCAACACCATGGTCGACCAGCTGTCCTCGTTCGCCGCCGAGGTCACCCGCGTCGCCCGCGAGGTCGGCACGGAGGGCAAACTCGGCGGCCAGGCCGAGGTGGAGGGCGTCTCCGGCACCTGGAAGCGGCTCACCGAGAACGTCAACGAACTCGCCGGGAACCTGACCCGCCAGGTCCGCGCCATCGCCGAGGTGACCAGTGCCGTCGCCGAGGGCGACCTGACCCGTTCCATCACCGTCGACGCGCCCGGCGAGGTCAGGGACCTCCGCGACAACATCAACTCGATGGTCGAGTCGCTGCGGGCGACGACGCGGGCCAACCAGGACCAGGACTGGCTCCAGACCAACCTCGCCCGGATCACCGGCCTGCTGCAGGGCACCCGCGGCCTGCCCGAGATCGCCGAACTGATCATGTCCGAGGTGCCCCCGCTGGTCTCCGCGCAGTACGGGGCGTTCTTCCTCGCCGACGACGGGGAGCGGGGAACCGAACTCGTCATGACCGCCGCGTACGGGTCCCCCGACGACCCGGACGCGCCGCCGCGCCGCTTCCGGCTCGGCCAGTCCCTGGTCGGGCAGGCCGCCCGCGACCGGCGCGCCCTCGTCGTCGAGCAGGTGCCCGCCGGGTACGCCACCATCGCCTCCGGGACGGGCGCGGGCGAGCCGCGCACCCTGATCGTCCTGCCGATCGTCGTCGAGGAACAGGTCCTCGGGGCCCTCGAGTTCGCCTCGCTCCACCCCTTCACCGGCGTACGGCGCGAGTTCCTCGACCGGTTCACGGACAGCGCGGGAGCCGTCCTCAGCTCCCTGGTCGCCAACCTCCGCACCGACGAGCTCCTGGGGCAGTACCGCCGGCTGGCCGACGAACTCCGTTCGCGTTCCAAGGAGTTGCAGAACCGCCAGCAGGAGCTGCAGAGCTCCAACGCGGAGCTCCAGGAGAAGGCGGCCCTCCTCGCCCAGCGCAACAAGGACATCGAGTCCAAGAACCTGGTCATCGAGCAGGCCCGCCAGGAACTGGAGGCGCGGGCCCAGCAGCTGTCCCGCACCTCCCTGTACAAGTCCGAGTTCCTCGCCAACATGAGCCACGAGCTGCGCACCCCGCTCAACAGCCTTCTGATCCTGGCCCGGCTGCTCGCCCAGAACGGCGAGGGGAACCTGACGGAGAAGCAGATCGACTACGCCGAGGTCATCCACTCCGCCGGCTCCGACCTGCTCCAGCTGATCAACGACATCCTCGACCTGTCGAAGGTCGAGGCGGGCAAGATGGACATCAGGCGCGAGCCGTTCCCCCTCCGCCAGCTCACGGAGTACCTGACGGCGACCTTCGGTCCGGTCGCCGACGAACGCCGGATCGCGTTCACGGTCACCCTGGCGGACGACGTGCCCGACGAACTGGACAGCGACGAGGCACGGCTCCGGCAGATCCTGCGCAACCTCCTCTCCAACGCACTGAAGTTCACCGAAGAGGGACAGGTGACGCTCACCGTCGAACACGCGGCCCTCGACGAGACGCCGCCCGCGCTCCTGGGCGGCCGGCCCGTGCTCGCCTTCCGCATCAGCGACACCGGGATCGGCATCCCCTCCGGGCAGCTGAAGGACGTCTTCGAGGCGTTCCAGCAGGGCGACGGGACCACGGCCCGACGGTACGGCGGCACGGGCCTGGGGCTCTCCATCAGCCGGGAGGTGGCCGGGCTCCTCGGCGGCGCCATCGAGGCCGAGAGCAGGCCGGGCCACGGCAGCACCTTCACGTTCTACCTGCCCACGTCCCGTCCCCTGTCCACGTCGCGGCCGTCACCCCTCGGAGCCTTCCCCGGCACGGACGCGGGTCCCGACGGCGGCGCGGCGCGGCCCGCCTCCCCGGCCACCGGGTCATCCCCGGACGGCCACCCGGCGCGGCCCGCCGAGGACACCACGGTGCTGATCGTCGACGACGACGCCCGCAACGTCTTCGCCCTCACCGAAGTCCTCGAAGGACACGGGCTCCACGTCCTCACGGCCGACAGCGGCCGCGCCGGCCTCGGCGTCCTCGCGGCGCACGACGAGGTCCGGCTCGTCCTGATGGACGTCATGATGGCCGGGATGGACGGCTACACCGCCATCGGCGGCATCCGGAAGATACCGGGCCGCGCCCGGCTGCCCGTCATCGCGGTGACGGCGAAGGCGATGCCCGGCGACCGCGACGAGGCCCTGGAGGCGGGCGCCGACGACTACCTGTCCAAGCCGGTCGACGGAGACGAGCTGATCACCAAGATCGGCGCCTGGCTCACCCGCTGACGAGGACGCGGACGCGGGCCGGCCGGTGGCAGGACCGGGGTCGTGACCGGCGGCCGTGGACAGCCGACGCCGGTGGCGGCGTCACCGCCGGGACGGCCCGTCCCGTACGTGCACGGCGACGACGCTGGTGTCGTCGTCGGTGTCCCCCGTCGCCGTCCTGAGCAGCTCGTCCACGAGCCGGTCGGGCTCACGGCCGGCGATCCGTTCCGCTTCGGCGGAGAGCCGTGCCAGGCCTTCGTCGATACCGGTGTGGCGGCGCTCGATCAGCCCGTCGGTGTAGAGCAGCAGCGTGTCGCCGGGACGGAGACCGATCCGCTGCTCCCGGTAGGCGAACGGGGCCACCGCGCCGAGCAGGATGTCCCCCGGCGGGTCGAGCAGCCGGGCCCGGCCCTCGCGGAGCAGCAGCATCGGCAGGTGTCCGGCGCTCGCCCAGACGAGGCCGTGGTCCCCGGGGTCGTACAGGGCGCACACCGCCGTCGCCGTCGTGCCGCCACCCGTCCGCAGGGTGACCTCGTTGAGCCAGCCCATGAGGTGTCGCGGTGACCGGCCGGTGAAGGCGAGCGCCCGCTGGGCGTTGCGGAGCGCCACCATGCCGGTGACGGAGTCGATGCCGTGCCCGGCGATGTCGCCGACCGCCACGAGGACCTTGCCGTCCGGGAGCGCGAGGACGTCGTACCAGTCGCCGCCGACGCGGTACTCCTCGGCGGCGGGCCGGTAGCGGGCGGCCGCCACGAGGTCTCCGGGCAGTTCCTGGAGGCCGGGGACTTCCGGCACGATGGCCTGCTGGAGCTGGAGCGCCAGGTGGTGGCGCAGCTCCGACCGGCCGTGGAGTGCGGTGAGCTGGTCGAAGGTCGCCGTCAGCGCGGCCTCGGTGCGGCGGCTTTCGGAGACGTTCTGGTAGACCCCGGCGACGGCGGTGACCACCCCGTCGTCGATCAGCGGCTCGGCGGCCACGCACACATGGCGCACGGTTCCGTCGGGGAGCACGATCCGCAGCACCGCCTGCGCGCCCGCCTGCCGTTCGACCAGAGCCGAGAGCAGCTCCGCGAGGGTGGCGCGGTCGTCCTCGTGGACCCGGTCGCGCAGGTCGGGGAGCGGCACCGGGGCCTCGGCCCGGTCCACGCCGAGGATGCCGTACGCCTGCGGTGCCCACACCGTCTCGCCGCCGGTCAGGCTGTCCTGGAAGGGGGCGACGCTCTGCAGCCTCGCCACCGCTCTGGCGGCGGCGAGACCGGGCGCCCCGACGGTGTGCCACAGCACCACGACGCGCTCCTCGCCGGCGGGCAGGACACGCACGTCGAGCAGGGGCGGGGCTTCGCCGGGCCGGGCCGACGCCGGCAGGCGTGCGAGCCGCTGGGGGTGGGCGGTGGAGAGGGCGCGCCGGGCCAGCCGGGCGAGTTCCGGGTGGACCAGTGGGAAGGCACGGGCGAGGGAGCCGCCCCCGGCGGGAGCGGCGCCTCCCAGCACGGCGACCGCCTCGTCGTTGACGTGCTCGACGGACGCGGTGCCGGGCGTGCCGTGCAACCGGAGGAGCGCTGCCGGGTGGGCGAGGCCGTCGAGGACGTCGACGAGAACGGGGAGGGGCGTCGCGTCCTGGTCCTCGGTGTCCAGTACGGTGCCCGCGACGTCCAGGAGCCCGGCGACGGCTCGGCGGGCCGCCGCGTCGAAGAGTGCCGGGCCCGGCCAGCCGACCAGCGCGACCCCGACGGTCCGGTCGCGCCGGGTCAGCGGCAGCAGTGCGCGGGCCGCGCGGAGGGAGGGTCCCGGCAGCGGCACGCCGTCGACGGGGCCTTCCGGCAGCCACACGGGGGTGTTGTCCGCGAGGACGGTCCGGAAGGGTTCCGGGGCCGCCGGGGGGATCCACTGCCAGGCCACGGCCTCGGCGGCTCCCACGCCCGCGTGACCGATGAGGCGCAGACAGCCGGGACCGGTGCTCCGCCACAGCCAGAGGCTGTCCGCGCCGAGCGAGGAGAGCCCGCCGTCCAGCAGTGTCCGTGCCGCCTCACCGGCCGTGTCGGCGGTCTCCGCCGCGGCGGCCGTGCGGCGGGACCGCCGGCGCTCGGCGAGGTGCTCGAGCGCGTGGCCGCCGGAGTCGGCGAGGACGGTCGCGGACGGTCCGCGGTCTCCGTCGACGGCGTTCACGATGTCCGCCGCGATGTCCTCCACCGACAGTCCGGTCGCCCGGGAGAGGGCGTCCAGGTACTCGGCCGCCTCGGACGGTGCCAGCCGCATCTGGGCCGCGAGCGCCCCGGCGGCGAGGTCGAGCAGGTGGCGCCGGGCGAGTCGGGTGCGCAGCCAGCGGTTCTCGGCCGCGAGCCCGGGATCCCCCGGGGCGCCGCGGGACGGCCCCCGGTGCCCCTCGGAACCGGTCAAGACGGCCTCCGTCCCGCCATGGCGCGGGCGTCCGGAACGTGTCTGCGCCCGCGCTCCGGATTCTACGCGCGAGAGCCACCCCCATCCGAATATTCCGGGGCAGAAGGGGCACGCGTTCCTCACAGGCCGAGGTGCCCTGACGCCGAGAGGAGTGGGCCATGCCCCGCGGATCGAACGCCAAGCGCGAACGACAGTACGAGCACATCAAGGAGAGCGCACTGGACCGCGGCGAGAGCGAGAAGCGCGCCGAGGAGATCGCGGCACGCACCGTGAACAAGGAACGGGCCCGGGCCGGCGAGTCGAAGACCGCCGGCAAGAGCTCCACCGAGGACATGTCCTCCTCGCGCCGCGGCGGCAAGCGCTCGCACAGCGGCTCACAGGGTCCGACCTACGACCAGCTCTACGCCGAGGCCCAGCGCCGCGACCTGCACGGGCGCTCCTCGATGAACAAAGCCGAGCTGAAGCGGTCCCTGGGCCACTGACCACGCGTCCGGAGCCACGGGACGGCGGTCCCCGTTCCTGGGCCACCGACCACCCGTCCGGAGCCACGGGACGGCGGTCCCGGGTCACCTCACCGACGCCGCGTCCGGAGCCACGGGAGGGCCGGCACCGCGTCGAGGGCGCTGACCGGGGCGGCGGCCGGCGCCGGACTCCTCGTCGTGGGCCGCCCCGGCCGCGGCGGCTTCGCCCGGCTCCTCCCGGGTTCCGTCGGCCGTCAGCGCGCCGCGCCCCTCCTCGTGGTCCGCGCGGACGTGCGGGGCGAGCGAGCGGCCTGATCGTCCCCGGGTGCTCACCGCGCCGGGTGCCGTCGGCGGGGATACGGTCGACGGCATGGTCGGTGATCGTCAGGGGTGGCTCCGGTGTCTGCTCGCCGGGGCCGTGTTCGTGGTGGGCATGACCGGCACGACGCTGCCGACACCGCTGTATCCGCTGTACCAGGAGAAGTTCGGCTTCTCCGAGCTGACGGTGACCGTGGTGTACGCCGTCTACGCCTTCGGGGTCATCGGGGTCCTGCTCCTCGCGGGCAACGCCTCGGACACGATCGGCAGACGGCCGGTCCTGCTGTGGGGCCTCGGCTTCGCGGCGGTCAGCGCCGTCTGCTTCCTCTGCGCCGACAGCCTCGGCTGGTTGTACGCGGGCCGGCTCCTGTCGGGTCTGTCGGCCGGCCTGTTCACCGGCGCCGCCACCGCCTACGTCATGGACCTGGCCCCGCCGGGCGGCGCGGCCCGGGCGACGTTCGTGGCGACCGCCGCCAACATGGGCGGCCTGGGCTGCGGCCCCCTGCTCGCCGGGGTGCTCGCGGAGTACGCCCCCGAGCCCCTGCTCCTGCCGTTCGCCGTGCACCTCGCCCTGGTGGCCGTGTCGGTCGTCGTCCTGCTGCGACTGCCGGAGACCGTGCGGGAGCGACGGCCCCTGTCCGCCGTACGGCCGCAGCGGCCGGCCCTGCCCACGAAGGTCCGCCCGGTCTTCGTGCCGGCGGCGATCGCCGCCTTCGCGGGGTTCGCCCTGTTCGGTGTCTTCACCTCCGTCAGCCCCGCCTTCCTCGCCCGTTACCTCGACGTCGACAACCACGCCGTGAGCGGCCTGGTCGTCGCCCTGGCCTTCTTCGCCTCCACCGCCGGCCAGCTCGTCGTCGGCCGCGTCGGCGTGGCCCGCTCCCTCCCCCTGGGCTGCGCCGTCCTCTTCGCCGGCCTCGCCTTCCTGGCGGGCGCGCTCGCCACCGAACTGCTCGCGCTGGTGGTCCTGGCCGCCGTCGTCGGCGGCGTCGGCCAGGGCCTCTCCTTCCGCGCCGCGCTCTCCGCCGTCGCCGGGGCCGCCCCGCCGGAGCAGCGGGCGGCCGTCATCTCGACGCTCTTCCTGGTGGCGTACACCGGCATCTCCATCCCGGTCATCGGTGTCGGTCTCCTCTCCGACCCCCTCGGGCTCGAGCGGGCCGGCCTGGTCTTCACCGCCTTCATGCTCCTGCTCGTCGCCTCGGCCGCCGCGTACCTCCTCCGCCGCCCGGTGCGTGCCGGGGCCGCGGAGCGCGGCTGAGGGAACCCGGACGGACCTACCGGATCGAGACGACACCCCTGGGCCGTCAACCCGGCAGCCATCCGGGTGATGGCCGCTGACCTGCCCGTTCCCCTGGCGGACGCATATGCCGCGTGAGGGTTGCGCTAGATACGACGCGTGAACGGACCCCCCCCGAGAGGAGCCGCGGCGCGTCATGAAGGACTTCCGCTCGATCCCCACCGCTCCCCGTGGCCTGCCCCTGATCGGGCACGTCGTACCGCTGCTGCGGGACCCGCTGGCGTTCCTGACGTCGCTGCCCGCCCACGGCGACCTGGTCCGCATCCGGCTCGGTCCCCTCGCGATGATCGTGATCTGCGATCCGGAACTGACCCGGCGTGCCCTGCTGGACGACCGCGTCTTCGACAAGGGCGGACCGCTGTACGACCGTCTGCGCGAGGTGATCGGCGACGGCGTGGTCTCGTGTCCGCACCAGGCGCACCGCCGGCTGCGGCGGCTGTCTCAGCCGGCCTTCCACCAGGCGCGGCTTCCGGACTACGCACGGGCCATGACCCGCTGCGTCCAGGAGACGACCGACTCCTGGACTCCCGGTCAGGTCCTCGACGTCCCCGCCGAGATGATGGAGACCAGCTCCCGCGTCATCACCGCCACCCTGTTCTCCGACGCTCTGCCGGCGACCGCGCACGGGCAGCTCGTCGACGACGTCACCACCGTGGTCAAGAGCCTCTACCAGCGCATGTTCCTGATCCCGCCGCTGGATCGCCTGCCCACCCCCGGCAACCGCGCGCACCTCGCCGCCCGCGCCCGCCTCCACGACACCGTCCAGGACCTCATCGCCCGGCGCCGCGCCGACGGCGCCGACTACGGTGACCTGCTCTCGGCACTGGTCTCGGCGCACGACCCCGAGGACGACCGTCCCGGCATGAGCGGCGCCGAGATCACCGACACCGTCGTCTCCTTCGTCCTGGCAGGCATCGAGAGCACCGCCGCCGCCCTGTCCTCGGCCCTCGACCTCGTGGCCCGGCACCCCGAGGTCGAGGAGCGCCTGCACGCCGAGGTCGACTCCGTCCTGGACGGCGGACCGGCCGCCTACGCCGACCTGCCGCGCCTGCCCCTGACCGAGCGCGTCGTCAACGAGACCCTCCGACTGCGCCCGCCCGGCTGGTTCTTCACCCGCGTGGTCACCGCCGACACCCACCTCGGCGAGTACACGCTGCCGGCCGGGACCAGCGTCGCCTACAGCCCGTACCTCATCCACCACCGGCCCGACCTCCACCACGACCCCGGGTCGTTCGCCCCCGACCGCTGGGCCCCCTCGCACCCCCAGCCGCCCCGCCACGCCTTCCTCCCCTTCGCCGCGGGCGCCCGCAAGTGCATCGGCGACTCCTTCAGCATGATCGAGTCCACCCTCGCGCTCGCGACCATCGCCTCCCGCTGGCGCCTGGAACACGTGCCGGGCCACCGGGGCCGCCTCGCCGCCGCCGTGACGCTCGAACTCCGCGACCTCCACATGCGGGCACGGCCACGCACCGCGGCGGCCGCGCCCCCCGGGCCCTCCGCCGGACGGCTGCTGCCCTGACGCGTGCCCCCGGCACGTCCCGGAGCGAAGGTCGGCGAGACTGAGGGCATGATCACCATTCACCTGAAGTACGAGATCGACCCCGACAAGCTCGACGCCTTCGAGGAGTACGGCCGCCGCTGGGTCACTCTCGTCAACCGCTTCGGCGGCACCCACCACGGCTACTTCCTGCCGAGCGAGAGCGACAGCGACATCGCGTACGCGCTGTTCTCCTTCCCCGGCCTCGCCGAGTACGAGGTCTACCGCAACGCCAGTTTCGAGGACGCGGAGTGCCGGGCCGCCTTCGAACTGGCCCGCGCCACCGGCTGCATCAGGCGCTACGAGCGCCGCTTCCTGCGCCCGCTCGACCTCGACCCGGGTCCGGTGGCCGCCGCCCCGGAGCTGTGAGGAGCGGCTCCACCACACGGAGCTGCGCCGCGGCCAGCACCAGGCAGAGTCCCGCGGTGCCGGCCCACAGCGCGCCCGCGCCGACGTGTTGGAGCAGCTGGGTGGAGGTGACCGGGGCGGCGACCGTCGCGACGCCCCAGCTGATGCCGTACGCGGCGAGGTAGCGGTCGGCTCCGCCCGGCGGCGCCAGGTCCGCCACCACGGTGAGGACCCGTCCGAGGACGAGCACGTCACCGAGGCTCCACAGGGCCGTGGCCGCGAGGAACGACGGCAGGGTGGACGCGGCCGCGTAGCCCGCCAGGCCGGCCGCGAGCAGGACGTGACCGATCGCGATGGCCGAGGAGTCGGGCAGCGTGGCGAGTCGGCGCAGCCGCAGGGCCGGCTGGGCGGCGACCACCGTCACCGCCGACGCGGTGAACAGCAGCCCCGCGTCGGCGGGTTCGAGGCCGCGCCGCGCGAGGGTCAGCGGCAGACCCATCGTGATCTGTGTGGTCACCAGCGCGAACAGCGTCCCCGAGAGGAACACCGCCCGCAGCGCCCGGTCCCGCCAGGGACGCACGGCCTCCTCCGGCACCGCGCGGCGGGCGGTGCGGTGGGGGTCGGCGTGGTCGGCGGGCAGTGCGATGCGCAGGATCAGGGCGCACAGGAGGCAGGTGGCCGCGTCGACGACGAACAGCCACCGCAGGTCCCAGCGGCCCAGGGCGGCGGCGACGAGTCCGGCGCCGGTGCCGCCGGCCGCGAGGGCGGCGTTGAACAGGCCGTAGGCGCGGGCCCGTTCGGAGGGGCCGACCGCGTCGGCGATCAGCGCCTGGCTCGGGGGCTCGTACAGCTCGAAGAAGAGGCCGAGCAGTACGGCGAAGACCGCCACCGCGGCCAGGGACGGGGCCGCCGCGACGCCCAGTTGGGCGCCCGCGCATCCGGTGAGGCCGAGCACGATCGTGCGACGGCGGCCGAGGCGGCTCGCCAGTCGGCCCCCGGCCAGTCGCGACGGGATCGTGGCGAGCCCGAAGGCGGCGGAGAGCAGGCCGGCCGTCGTGACGCCCGCCCCGAAGTCCGCGCTGATCAGCACGGTCAGAAAGGGCAGCGAGAAGGCGCCGAGCCGGTTGACCCCCCGCGCCACCACCAGGAGCCATACGGTCCGCGGCATGCCACCACCCCTTCGAGTGACTGTCGAATCGAGTAATGTCAGTGACGAACGCTAGCCATCGAGGGAGTGACTGGTCAAGTGATGTTCGACAGTCACGTGGCGATACTGCTGGAACACGCCGTATCGCTCGTGAACACGCTGACCGACGGGGAGTCCCGCGGCCGTCCCCACACCGTGCCCCGCGGCGCCGGCCTGCCCGAGGCGGTCGAGGCCGCCGTGGCCGGCACCGCGGCCTCGCTGCCGCGCACCTTCGACTCCGCCGAGGCGGAGTACCTGGCCGCCACCGCCCGCACCATGCGCCAGGTCTTCCAGGCCGTGCAGGACGGCGACCCCGACCTCGCCGCCACCACCGTCAACCGCCTGCTGCGCGACAGCGGCGCCCGCCCCCGCCTGGACCGCGCGCCCGCCGGGGACGGCGCAGGCGGCACCCCGTGGCAGCTGCACTTCCACGGCGCCGACGACTCCTTCGCCGCGGGCCACAGCGCCGCCTGCGCCACCGCGCTGGCGCTCGCCGTCGGCGGCAGCCTCGCCGGCCGCCTCGGCGTCTGCCGCGCCGACCGCTGCGACCGCGTCTACGTCGACGCCTCCCGCAACGCCGCCCGCCAGTTCTGCTCCACCGCCTGCCAGAACCGCACCAAGGCCGCCGCGTTCCGCGCCCGCAAGGGCGGCGGCTGAGACGGGCTCGCCTCGCCCGCGCCGGGGTCGGCGGTGGCCCGTCCGGCCCGTCGCGTCAGGTCCAGGACGCCAGGACCAACGCGCGTTCGGCGGCGGCCAGATGGACCGCCGAGGCCAGCCAGGCACGGGCGTAGCCGTCGGACGAGGCGTCGGTGAGGCGGCCGAAGGCGTCCCGGGGGCGGCGGTCCGCCTCGGCGGTGAGGGCCGCCGCCAGATGGGCGGCCCCACCGAGGCCCGCGCGGTGCAGGGGCACGAGGAGGGCGGCGGCGTCCGCGCCGCGGCCGGCCTCGGCGAGGGCGCGGCGCCCGCCCGCCACACCGGTCTCGAGCAGCCGGCGCACCCGCCACAGCGGCGCGTCCGCCAGCGGGTCCGGACCGGCGGTCACCGGTCCGCGCGAGGCCGTTTCCGGCGCCTCGCGCGGGAAGTGGCCACCCTGGAGCCGGTCGTAGCCCAGGTCGGCCCGGCCGAGCCACTCCTCCGGCAGTCGCAGCGTGTACGGGGCTCCCGGCACCGGGCCGACCGCCAGCGGACGGAGGGTGGCGGCCCGGTCCGGATCGGGACGGCCGAGGATCCGCAGGGCGAGCCCCGGATACCCGGAGATCCGGCGCAGGTTGGCCGCGTGCGGCAGCTCCGGGTGGGGGTGGGCCGGGCGCAGGCGCAGGAGCGGGCCGTCGCCGGCGACCCTGGCCACGAGGTACTCCCCCGCCGCGCCGACCACCTCCACGTCGCAGCCCAGGAGTCCGGGTTCGCGAGCCCCGTCCTCCTGGGCGAGCTCCTCCAGCGCGGTGACCACCGCCTCGTGGACCGGGCGGCCGAACAGCGGCGCCACGGGCTCCTCCGACCAGTCCACCCCCCGCAGCGGCGTCGCGCTGACGCCCCGGCCCGCACCGAGCCGCCCGTCCGGGGAGACCGTCGCGCCGACGATCCGCAGGCCCCCGCGCGCGAGCCCCGCGTGGTCGAGGACCGCGCCGCCGAGCGCCACGGACGCGGTGCCGGCGCCCCTGGCCCGGCCCAGGCCGCCCGGCCGCACGTCGGACACCGTGTAGCGGGAGCCGTCCTGGCCCATCACATGGGTGGCCACGCCCCCGTACCCGGTGGCGGACAGCACGGGCTCCCGGCACAGACCGAACACCCGCAGGCTGCCGCCCTGTTCGTACACCCGCCGCGTCGAACCGACCGCCCCGGGACCGGCCACCCCCGAGGCCGACAGAGCCGCCCCCGCCAGCAGCTCCCGGAAGGCCGACGCGAGGTCGCCGAGCCGCTGCCCCTCCCCCCGCCGCCGCGCGGCCCGCAGTCCCCGCACGACCCGCAGCGCGGCGGCCTCGGCACGGGGCAGCCCGGCCAGCCGCGCGGTGTGCGCCGCCCGCAGCAGCTCCGCCTGGACCACCGCCCCACCGGCCGTCACCCCCGCGGACAGCGCCTCCGCGGCCGCCTCCCACAGCGCGGTCGCGGCCCGCACCTGGGCCGAGGTGAGGGTGCTCGACGCGTCGCCCCCGTCCGCGCCAGGACGCGCGCCGACCGGTACGACCGCTCCCGCGGCCCGCGCCGGGGCGGCTTCGGTGGCCTGGCCCGGGGCGGCTTCGGTGGCCTGGCCCGGGGCGGATTCGGCGGTCTGACCCGGGGCCGATTCGGCGGTCTGACCCAGGGCGGCTTCGGCGCCCGGCACCAGGGCGGCCTCGGCGGCCGGGGCTCCTTCGGCGGCAGGAACCGGGGCTCCCTCGGTGACCGGCACCGGGTCGCCGTCCTCCGCCGATCCGCCGGGCGGCTCCGCGTCCGCGATCGGCGCCGCGCCGAGCACCGCGGCCCGGTGGAGGCAGCGGGGTGCCAGGAGGCAGGTGCAGACGGCCTGTTCGGCGTGGGTGATCGCGCCCGGCGGGGCGGGGCGCAGGGAGACCACCGCGTCCTCCCCGAAGGGAACGGTGACGGAGCCGTCGGCGGAGGCGACGGCGTGCTCGGCGCAGGCCGCGATCGCGGCGTCGAGCTTCTTGCGCAGGCGCGCGCTGAGCTGCTCGACGGCTTCGGCGAGGACGTCGGGGGCGACGGGCGGGAGGTCTTCGGGGTTCAACGGGGTTCTCCACGGAGGCGTTCGCCCACCCAGCGGGCGAGGGCGAGGGGGCTGAGGGCGGCCACGGGCATGCCGGCGGCGACGAGCCGGCGTGCCACCGGCACCGAGTAGCGCGGCGCCCCTTCGTCGTCGAGGGCGGCGCAGCCGAGGAGGTGTGCGCCGGAGGAGGCCAGCGCCCGTACCTCGCCGAGGAGTCCGGCGAGCGGCGCGCCCTCCTCGAAGTCGCTGACCACGACGACGAGGGTGCGGCTCGGGACGGTGATCAGCGACCGGGCGTGGGCGAGTCCCGCCGCGATGTGCGTGCCGCCGCCGACCCGGACCTCCAGCAGGAGGGAGAGCGGGTCCTCGACGCGGTCGGTGAGGTCCACCACCTGGGTGGAGAACGCCAGGAAGTGCGTGGAGAGGGTCGGGACACCGCCCAGGACCGCGGCGGTCAGCGCCGACCAGATCACCGAGGCCTCCATCGAGCCGGAGACGTCGACCACCAGGATCAGTCGCCAGTCCGCCTCCTTGCTCGCCCGCGTGCTGAACACCGGCCGTTCCGGGACGACCACGACCCGGCCGTCGCCCGTGCGCCGGCTGTGCGCGAGGTTGGCGCGCAGGGTGCGGGCGAGGTCGAGCCGACCGCCGGGGCGGCGCGTGGGGCGGGGGGTGGCCAGTCCGGAGAGCGCCGGGCGCAGGCGGGTGGCCAGCTCCCTGGCGAGCTCGTCGACGAGCCGCTTCACCAGCGGCCGCAGCCGGGCGAGCCGGGCCTCGGGCATGCCGCCGGCCAGCGACAGCACCGAACGCAGCAGCTCCACCGAGGGACGTACCGCCGCCGGGTCCAACTGCGTGAGCACGTCGGCGCGTCCGGCGTCGGCCGCCTCGGCGAGCACCTCCTCGCGCACCTCCGCCCCGAAGAGGGCCTCCAGCTCCTGCGACCACTCCCGCGCCGTGGGGAAGGACGGGTCCTGTCCTCCGCCCTGCCCGGATCCGCCGCCGTCCGCGTCGCCGGCCCCCTCGCCGTGCCCGCTGCCGTACAGCTCGTCCAGGGCCCGCGCGTACCGGCGCGCGTCGCCGGTCAGCCGGTCCTTGTGCCGGCCGAGGAGCAGCCGCCACCGGTCGGCGGGACCGAGCCGCCGGTCGGCCCGGCCGCCGGGGCCCGCCGTCGCCGGGGCGGCCTCGGCCGTCTCCGGCGAGGCGGCCGGATCCGTCACCGGCGGGGCGGCCTCGGCCCTCTCCGGCGGGGCGGCCGGGTCCGTCACCGCGGCAGCGGCCGGATGCGCCGACGCCGGGGCCTGGCGTGTCGCGGCGTCCGGCGGTCCGAAGGTGTCCGAACCGGTCAGGGACAGGGCCTTCAGCGCGGCGAGTCCGGCGGCGTCGGCCGCCGTCCAGAGGGCGAGCAGCTCGGGCGGGACGTCGAGGGTGAGGTCGGGGCGGTCGCCGAGCCGGTCGGTGACCGTGCCGAGGAGCCGGTCGCGGGCCGCCGGGGCGAGCGCGTCGAATCCTCCCCGTAGGGCGGGAAGCCGGTCGAGGAACTCCTGGTCGGCCAGGTCGTCGACGCGGTCGAGGAGGGGTGTGAGCGCGTCCGGTGAGGCCTGGAGCAGGGGGCCGGCGGCGGTGAGGAGGCCCGCGAGGCGCTTCGTCAGGGCCCGTCGGGTGTCGGGTGTGGTCGCCCCGTCGATCCAGCCGGCCGTGCGCCGGCCGAGCCCGCCGGCCGGGTCCAGGTCGAGCATCACGCGTACGGCCAGGGCCGCGCCCTGCATCAGCGGAGAGGCGTGGGAGGCGAGTTCGGCGAGTGCCCGGTCCAGCCGGAGGCCCAGGTGGCGGGCGGCCGCCCGGTCCGCGAGGGCCACCAGCGCACCGGCGTCCGCGGCGGTGTCGCTTCCGGCCAGACCGGGGACCGACCGGACGGCGGCGTCGAGCAGTTCGCCGCCGAGTGCGCCGGCGAAGTCCCGGGCCTCCTCCGTGGCGCCCGGGTAGTGGCCGCGCCTGATGCCCTCCAGGAGGTCGAGGGCCGAGAGGAGTTCGGGCAGGTCCGCGGTGTCGGGCAGGACGGCGGAGGCCTCGCGCAGTCGCGCGTCGACCAGTCCGGGAAGGTCGCAACGGGCGGCGTCGGTCAGCCCGGCGAGGATCTGGGCCGCGGTGGGGCCGCCCTCGGCCGCCTCGCGACGCGCGGTCTCGGCGAGCGTGCCCGCGGCCGCCTGCGCCGCGGTGACTCCGCGCACCCCGGCGAGGTCGAGCCGCGCCGGTACGGCGGGGGTCCACGCCAGGCGCCACTTGGTGCCGAGCGCGGTGCCGTCGCCGGTGGCGGCCACCGCGACGGGTTCCCCGTACGAGGCGCCGATGACCAGCAGGCGCCGCAGCAGCACCTCGCGACGGCCGTCCAGCGCGGAACGGAGCGGGTCGAGCCGGACCTCCCGGGGCTCCGGTTCCTCCGGGCGCGGCAGCCGCAGCGCGGTGAGCTCCTCCTCGACGGAGGGCCCCAGGCCCGAGCGCGGGGCGTGCGGGCTGACCCGTCCGCGCGCGGTGCCCACGAACACGGCCTCCAGGGCACGGGCCAACGCCCTTCCCCTGCCGAGGGGTTCTCCCTGCCCCATGACCGTGGTCACGGCTTCGAGCAGCTCCCCCCGCCCCGGCGCGGGCAGCCCCCGCAACGTCGCCAGGTCGCACGCCAGCCGCAACGTCTCGGCCGCCTCACCGGTGCCGGCCGTGTGCCCCGCCCTGCGCAGCTCCCTGCACAGCCCGGTCACCGCGGCGGCGGCCGCGTCCCGGATCCCGTCCGGGTCGCCGGCCGCCGTGAGCACGGCCTGCTGCCACAGCGGGTCCCGGATTCCGGCGGGGTAGCCGGACCGTGAGTCGAGCAGGTCGTAGGAGTACGGGACGAAGGACGTCACCGCCGCCTCCGGCGCGGCCTGGGCGCCTCGCCCGCGCCGCGCCCCACCGGGGCCACTCGCGCCGGGGCGGCCCGTGGCGGGAACGTCGGTGGCCGGACCGTCGGTGGCGGACGCGTCCGGAGCGGAACCGCGTGCGGCCGGCCCGTCCGCGGCCGAATCCCCAGCAGCGGGGCGGCCCGTGGCGGGAACGTCCCTGCCCGACGCCGTGTCGGGCACCTCGTCAGGCGCGCCGTCCACGCGCTCCGTCGCGGGCTCCGGCCGGAGGTCCGGGCCGGCCGCCGTGAGCAGGGCGGGCGCGTGGAAGGCGCCGATCACGGCGGCGACCCGGCGACCGCCGGCGGCGGCCTCGGCCAGCACCTGGCGCATGCGGGCCTCGCGGGCGAGGTCGGTGGCGGGTACGGCGGCGTCGGCGCGCAGGGCCCAGCCGACGCCCAGGGCGGCGCGGCGCACGGCCTCCGGGGAGCAGCCGGGGGCCAGGACCTCGACGGCGCGGTCCCACAGGTCGTCGCCGTCGCGGCCCGTGCCGGCGGCGGTGAGCGCGTCGGCGAAGGAGCCGCGTGCCCGCCCGGCATCGGCGGAGGCGCCGGGCACGTCCGCCCCGGCCTCACCGCCCTCGTGGGGCCCTTCGTCGCGGCCCATGCCGGGGAGGGACCATCCGGGGTCGGTCAGGGGAAGGTCGCAACAGACGACCTCCGCCCCGTGGGCCCGGGCCCAGCGCACCGCGGCGAGCTCCGGGGAGAAGTCGGCGAAGGGGTAGAAGGAGAGGCGTCCGCCGTCCCCGGCGCCGGCGAGGGCGACGGGGGCGACGGTCTCGGGGTCGGCCAGGTGGTCGATCCAGGGCTGGAAGTCGGCCGGGAGTTCCACGCAGACCACCTGGGCGCGCGCGTCGTCGAGGAGCGCGGGCACGACCGCGGCGAGCGCGGGGCTGTGGTGGCGGACTCCGAGGAGGTACGGCGCGCGCGACGCGGCGAGCGCGTCGACGGCCGACCGGGGGTCGAGGGTCCTCACCGCAGGCTCCCGCGCAGGTCCCAGAGCCGGCGCCACATCGCGGAGCCGTTCTCGGCCCGGCGGCGGACGGGGCCGTCCCAGTAGCCGAGGAGCCGCGCGTGGTCGGCCGGGTCGTCCTTGCGGACGACGCCGAGGAGGTGGCCGGGCAGCAGGTCGAGCACGTCCCCGCCGGGCAGGTACGCGGCCGCGACCCCCAGTGACGCCGCCACCTGGACGGCCTCGGCCGTGGACATGACCGTGCCCGGCCGCTCGACGTCCCAGCCCTCGGTGGAGCGGCCGGAGCGCAGGTCGCGGAAGACGGTGACGAGGGCGTCCAGGACGGCGTCGTCGACGCCGAAGGCCGCGCCCGCCCGCTGCACCGCCGCCACGGCCTGGCGGCGGATCAGGACGGCCTCCGCGTCGGCGTCGGCGATCGGTTCCACCGTCTCGAAGTTGAACCGGCGCTTCAGCGCGGCGGACATCTCCGAGACGCCCCGGTCCCTCAGGTTGGCGGTGGCGATGACGGTGAAGCCGGGCACCGCGCCCACCACCGCGTCCTCGGTCGCGGTCAGTTCGGGCACGGTGACGCGCCGGTCGGACAGGATGGAGACCAGGGCGTCCTGCACCTCCGGCAGGCAGCGGGTGATCTCCTCCACCCGGACCACCCGACCGGTCCGCATGGCGGCCAGCACGGGTGAGTCGACCAGGGCCTGCGGGGTGGGGCCCTGGGCGAGCAGCAGGGCGTAGTTCCAGCCGTACCGGAACGCGTCCTCGGTGGTGCCCGCGGTGCCCTGCACGGTCAGCGCGCTGGTCCCGCTGACGGCTGCCGCGAGCAGCTCCGAAAGCATCGACTTGGCGGTGCCGGGCTCGCCGGTGAGCAGCAGTCCGCGCTCACCAGCCAGGGTGACCACGCACCGCTCCACGAGGGCGCGCTCGCCGACGAACTTCGGCACGATCTCCAGCTTCGACGGCAGCCCCGCCCGACGTCCGGGCAGCGCCAGCTCCACCCCGTCGCTGCCGCAGACGAACGTGACCACCGCGCGCGGCGTCAGCGCCCAGCCGGGCGGGCGCGGACCCGGGTCCTGCGCGGCCAGGAAGGCGAGCTCGGCGGCGTGGCGCTCCTCGGCAGGCTGGACCTGCCGGGCGGCCGCGGGCTGTTCGGTGACGGTCATGCGGGGATTCCTCCGGGGTAGGGCTCGGATCGGGGTGTGCGGGGACGGGGTGTGGGGACGGGGTGTGGGGACGGGGTGCGTGGGGACGGGGTGCGCGGGGACGGGGCCGGTACGCGTACCGGTGACGACGACGGGGGCACGGGCTCGCGCTCGCGCTCGCGAAGGGGCGGGCGGGCGGCTCGGGGCTCCGGGCTCCGGGGCCGGCCCGGGAGGCCCCGGGCCTGCTCGGGGCCTCCCGGGCGAGCAGGGGCTCCCGGGCCGAGCAGGGGGCTCCCGGGCCGAGCAGGGGGCTCCCGGGCCGGCGCGGCGCCCCCCGGGCCGGGGTGCGCCGCGCCGTGTGCCGGACCGCTGCGGTGGGCGGTCAGCGGCGGCGTCTCGTGCGCCGGACCTTCAGTTCCTCGAAGCGCGGGACGTCCCCGTCGAGGATCCGCTGCCAGGCGCGGGCGAAGAGCTCCGTGACCGGTTCGGCGGGCACGAGTGCGCCGAGGACCGGCCGGGCGCCGGCCACCGGCCCGTACATCGGCAGCTTCCACTGCTCGACGGGCAGGACGGGCGTCGACTGCTCGGCCCAGGCGCCGGGGAGGAACAGCGAGCGTCCGGCCCGGGCCCGTACGGCCGTCACCACGTGCTCGCCGACGGCGAGTTCGGCGCGGGCCGCCTTGAGGCGGGCCGGCTTCCATCCGGTCCAGCGCGCCGTGTTGCGGTCGGTGGGGTCGGGCAGGGCGAGGAGCATCAGGTAGAGCGCGGCCGCGTCGGCTCCCAGGCCGTGGGACCGGGAGACCTCGTCCACGAGCTCGGGCACCGAGCGCGAGGGGTCCTGCGGCCACCAGGTGCCGTCCTGGTCGGTCTCGCCGGCCGCGGGCGCGCCCGGGTCGGCGAGGAGCCGTGCGAACGCCGGGTCGTGGGCGCGCCGCAGGGCCGACTCGACGGCGCCGGGCAGCTGGTCCGGGCCGCGCAGTGCCGCCAGGTAGGGATCGGAACCGGTGGAGTCGAGGAGGGCGGGCCGCAGCGCCGGCTGGGGCTGTTCGTCGTGCGTGGCCATGAGCACCGCGCCGTACCGCTCGTGGTCCGGTGCGGTCTCCGTCGGGGCGCCGGCGACCTTGCGGAAGTCCGGGAGGGAGACGAAGTGGCCGACGGAGAGCAGCAGTTCGGGCGAGGCGAGGCGCTGCCGCACGGCGTCGAGGGCCGCGGGAAGCCTCGCCCGCAGCGGGTCGCCGGCGGGCAGCCGGTGGGCCAGCCAGGCCGTGAGGCTCATCGAGCCCGTGAGCACGGACGCGTCGAACGGGTCCTCGGCGGGGGTGACGGTCGTCGGCCGGTCGCGCTCGATGTGCCAGGCCACGTCGGCGCCGAGTTCCGGTGACGACGCCGGGTCGAGGAGCGCGGGCAGCGCCTTGTGGACGGGCCAGCCGCTGCGGGCGGCGCGCGAGGCCTCCGCCGCGAGCCAGTCGGGCACCGGGACGCGCCGCCCCACGCGCGCGTTCCACTCGGCCGCGGCCGACGTCACGTCGGGGCCGTCGGTCCAGAGCCGGGCCGGGTCGTCGGGCAGGAGTGCCGCCACGACGGCCCGCCGCACCGAGACGGGGAGTGTGCGGAGCTGGTCGCGGGCCTGCGCAGCCTCGGCCACCTTCAGGCCGAGGGTCTTGCGGACTTCCGCGGGCAGGAAGTTGTTCTCCCAGCGGTCGATGCCGGGCATCCCCACCAGGACGAGGCGGGCCAGCGCGCCGGAGGCACCGGTGAGCCGGCTGAACTCGTCGGCCGCCGCCGGGAGGAACGGCGCCGGCGCGCGGTCGGTCGCCTCCCGCAGGAAGGCGGTCAGCCAGTCGGCGCCGCGGCTGGGGTCGCCGACCGGCGCGGCGCCGCGCAGGGTGTAGGGGCCGGGCACGTCGAAGCGTCCGGTGGGGTCGTGGAGCAGCGCCCCGAACTCCCGCCCGCCGTCGACGTCCGTGTGGTGTTCGGTGATGCCGAGCGCCGCCCCGCCGCCCAGCGGGAGGACGCAGCGGTGCCCGGAGCCGCGCGGGAGGCCGTCGGGGGTGTGCAGGTGCGGGGTGCCGAGGTGGACCAGGACGCGGCGCCAGTGGCCTGCCGACCCCGTCGCCGAGGCCAGTCCCAGGGCGTCGACCTGGCCGAGGAGGCCGAGGAGCGCGGTCCGGTGTGCGTCGCAGCCGCCGGGTGCGACGGCCCGGTAGGCGAGGGCGGCCGGTTCCTCGAGGAGGGCGGCGAGGGGCAGGGCGGAGTACGGGAGCGAGGGCAGGTCGAAGTGGAGCCGGCCCGGCTTCGCCGTGGCGGCGGTGTCGGCGCGGGCCGCCGCGAGCTCGGCGAGGAAGCGGTGGGCCACGTCCTCGTCGGCGCCCGCCCGGTAGTAGCCGGTGCCCGCGAGGCCGTTCAGCGCCTCGGCGAGGAGTCGGTCGGCCGGTCCCTGGACGCGGGTCTCGGCGGGCTCGGCGGCCGGGTCGAGGCGTGCGGCGACGGAGTCGAGCGCCTTCTGCTGCCGCAGCGCGAAGCGGAGCACCCGCACCACGCCCGCGACGAGTTCGGGCGCGGTGACCGCCGGCAGGGCGGTGCCGACGAGCGCGGGCAGGTCCGCCTCGCGCTCGGCGACGGCGGCCGCCTTCAGGAGGGCGCCGGCCGTCTCCGCGTCGGCGGCGCGGAGCGCGGCGGAGCCTTCCGCGTCGCGGGCGCGGAGCGCGTACAGGTGGGAGAGCGGGGGGAGGGTCGTGCTCGCGGTGCCGTACAGCTCGTGCCGGTCGCCTTCGCTGGTCGTCGTGACGACGCCGTCCGGGTCGACGAGGGACAGCTTCCGCCACTGCTGGGTGAGGGCCCTCGGCCTGTCGTCGCCGGGGAACGTCACGGCGGCGAGCGGCATGTCGGAGCCCTGGGGGAGGGTGACGGCGCGCCCGGCGGTGTCCTCGCCGTGCCAGCCGTTGCCGGGGAGGCGTACGACGCGCCAGCCGAGCAGGCCGTCCGCGGGGGCTCCCAGGGCCGAGCCCTGGACGGCCGGGGCGGGCCTGAGCCACGAGGAACGCGCGTTCAGTTCGGCGCCGGCGGCGTGCGGGCGGAGCGCGTCGGCGAGGAAGCCGGGCTGGGAGCGCCGGCCGTGGGCGCCCTCGACGGGGTCGTACTCGGCCCAGCCGCCCTCGTGGTGCCGCTCGCCCGCCTCCCACACCCAGTACGAGGCGCCGTCGGACAGCATCGGGCGTTCCTGCGGCAGCCTGGTGTCGCCGCGGTGCAGGACTCCGCCGCCGGTGGCACGGCCGCCGCCGGGCAGCGGCAGGGTGGGGCCCGGGGTGCGCAGGGACCAGTAGTCGGTGTCGCCCTCCAGGGTGAACACCGTGTCGGGCGCGGTGTGCCAGTAGGCCTGGATCCCGGCGCCGCGGCCGTAGGTGCTCCAGAAGACGAGCAGGGCGCCGTCCACGTAGTGGAAGCCGTACCGGTGGGCGTGCCCGGCGGGTACGCGCAGGTCGTGGGTGAGCACGGTGGTGTCGGCGTCGATGACCCGGACCTGTGTCGCGCCGGCCACGATCAGGTGGGGCCAGGCCTCGACGACGGTGAGGCCGTCGCGGTGGTCGCGGGCGGGGGCGAGTTCCCGGAGCGCCTCTTCCCAGGCGGGCCAGTGGAGTTCCTCCCAGAGGCCGCCGCGCAGGGTGCGGGCCAGGGTCGCGCCGAGGTCGGCGGCGGCCGCCGCGGCGACCTCGTCGGGCGCGAGCGCGAGGGCCTCGGCAGGCAGCCACGACAGGCGTTCGATCGCCTGCGGCAGGCCGGGCAGTCCTGCGGCCACGGAGCCGCGGGCCACCTCGCGCATCCATTCGGCGAGCATCGGGCGGCCGCCGGCCGTCCCGGCGAGCCGGAGCATGACGTCCGAGCCGGTGGACGCGCCGTTGTACGCGTAGGCGGCGCGCTTGAAGGCGGGGAGGAAGCGTGGGTCGGCGGCGAGCGCGGCGAGGTCACGGGGCTGTTCGCCGCGTGCCCAGTCCGACAGGTTCAGCGAGTCGCCGCGCCGGTGGGGCGCGTCCTGGCGGGGGTCGGCGACCGGGAGGCCGAGGGAGAGGAGCAGGTCGAGGAGGTCGGCGTCCTCGACGCCGATCCGCAGGGACCCTTCGGCGACGGGCCGGTCCGCCAGGTCGGCGCGCAGCCGCTCGGCGGCCCGGTTCACCAGGTCGAGGAGGGCCGGGGGCGTGGGGCGGGGGCCCCAGCCGCGGTGCCGGGCGGCGTGGAAGCGCTCCAGCCAGCCGGCCGTGCCGTCGGGGCAGCGCTCCGACGGCGGCACGTCCGCGTCGGTGAGGCCCGCGTCCGCTCCGGATTCCGCCAGGATGTCGAGCCACAGGACGCTCAGTTCGCCGTCGTCCCCGGGCGGTGTCATCGACAGGAGCGTGCCGCGCACCTCGGGGACGCGGCGGGCCAGGGCGATCAGCGCGGTGCGGTGCGCCTTCCACCAGCCGCTCGCCGCCCGCAGGGTGGCGGGCAGCGGCAGGAGTTCGGCGAGGTAATCCTGCTCCGCCTCGTTGCCGGAGAGTCCGGCGGCGCGCGCCAGGCGCCGCAGTTCGACGGCGGCCTGGGCGGACGGGGCGAGGCCGCCGGCGGTCCGGCGCACGCACAGGCGCCGGAAGCGCTCGTACGCCTCGGCCGGGGTGAGTCGGGCGGCGAGTTCCTTGCCGTAGCCGGCGAGGACCTTCACGGGCAGTGCTCCGGCCAGGGCGAACTCGAGGAAGACGGCGTCGAGCCGGTCCTCGTCGACCGGGAGGCCGTGCTGGGCCTCGCTGGTGCGGGCGCGGCCGAACAGCTGGCCGGCGTACGTGGGGTTCTCGACGCCGAGGAAGACCCGCGCGGACTGCTCGTAGAAGACGGGCAGGAAGTGCGGGACGGACGAGGCGAGCCGCCCGGCCAGTTCGTGGCAGGCGTCGAGCGCGGCCTTGGGCTTGGTCTTCGCCTGCCGGGCCAGCCGGTCCAGTTCGGGCACGACCGCGAGGGCGTGGTGCCCGTCCTCGGGGTGGTGCACGAGCACCCATTCCGGGAAGCCCAGCTCCTTGCGCCGGCCGAGGCCCACCAGGGCCGGTTCCCCGTCGGGTTCGAGGCCGAGGAAGCCGGCGGCGAGGTCCTCGGCGGGTCCGAGTTCGGCGGCGGTCAGCCGGACGACGACCCGGTCCTCCCCGAGCGCCGGGTGGCGGTAGGTCCGCGCGGTCATGGCGACGGCCGAGGCGCCGGCGCCTTCGGCGCCGGCCGGGAGCACCGCTCCGGCCTGGAGCAGCTCCGTGTTGTCGGAAGCGGTCGTGCTGGTCACGCGTCCCCACCCTCTTCGATCCTGCGGCCGGCGTAGAGCGCCGCGGCCATGCGCATCCCCTCGGACCAGGCCACCGGCCCGACCTCGTGCAGCCGCACCGCGCGGCCGTCCCCGTCGTGCCAGGTCAGGGCGCCGGTCTCCGACTCGCCGTCCCAGTACGGTTCGCCGATCCACACCGACGCCTCCGTGCTCCGGCCGCCGTCGCGCACCTTGCACGTGGCGTAGCCGCCGGAGACCCGGTAGCCGAGGGCCGTGGCGCGGGCCGCGAGGCCGAAGCGCGAGGCGAACTTGCCGCCCGCGTAGTCCCGTACCTCCGTCGCGCTCTCCGTGTGACCGGTGGCCGGCTTCGCCCAGGTGGCGCGGTGGATCTGCTCCACGCGCTGGGTGATGCCGAGTTCGGCCGCGAAGTCCCGTACGTCGTCGAGGTCGGGGAGGAGCACCGGGTGCGGGAGGGTGACGGTGCGCGGCGAGAGCCGTACGGTCTCGCCGTCGAGGTCGACGACCTTGAGCTCGCCGTCGGCGGTGACGTCCCGCAGGAAGCCGACCTCGTCCGGGTCGTCGCCGACCACGGCCATGTCGCGCAGGGCGGACTGCCAGGCCTCGTCCGGCCACACCCGGGCGATCAGCTCGGTGGGCACCGGGAGCGAGGACACCATCCAGGTGTCCACCTGGGTTACGCACGCTGCCGTGTGCCGGTCCAGCCACTCGGCGAGCCGGCGCAGCCGGTCGACCCCGGGCTCGTCCCGCAGCGCCTTCGGCAGCGTCTTCAGCTGCCGTCCCCCGGCGCGTCGTGCCACCACGCGCCCGTCCTCAAGGGTGATCTCGTACCCCTCACCCGCTGTCAGCCACGCCATCGGCCGTGCCCCTCCGCCTGTCCCGTCGGTTTCCGCGCAGCTCGAACCACGGGGCCATGACCCCGGAGCTGCGGTATGCGGGGAGACTATCCAGGGCCACTGACAACGCCCGCGGGGCCGTCGCCGTCGTGCGGCGTCGGCCCCGCGGGCGGGGGCGGGGGCGGGCGGTGCGCCGGTGTGTGGCGGGCGGAAGGTCCGCCGGTGTGTGACGGACGGAGGGTCAGGCGGCCGGGACCGCCCGCTGGATGGCGGTGATGACGCGGTCGAGGGCGTCCTTGCTGTGCGGGTCGGTGAGGTTGGCCCAGAGTTTGAACATGAAGCGTTGCAGCACCGGCCTGCTGAGGCTCCTCGTGGCCACGAGCTTCATGATCCGCGGCTGGTTGAGGGCGTGGACGACGAGGCGCCCGACGGTGAAGTAGCGGCCGTAGGCGCCCCGGACGGCTTCGGGGTAGCCGTGGAGGGCCTCCTCGCGCGCGGCGGCGGTGGGCCGCGCGAGGGCGCGGGTGACGGTGTCGGCGGCGAGGCGGCCGGACTCCATCGCGTAGTCGATTCCCTCGCCGCTGAGCGGGTTGATCATTCCGCCGGCGTCCCCGGTCAGGAGCAGACCGCGGGTGTACTGGGGCCGCCGGTTGAAGCCGGCGGGCAGGGGCGCGCCGCGCAGCGGGCCGTCGGCGTGGTCGTCGTCGAACGGCCGGGCCGGGGAGAGGCGCGCGGTCCACTCCCGGAAGAGCTGCCGGTGGTCGACGTCGGGTTTGCGTCCGACGTGGAAGGTGCCGAGGCCGACGTTGAAGGTGCCGCCGCCGACGGGGAAGACCCATCCGTAGCCGAAGGGCATGTAGGTGCGGCCGCGCGTGTCGCGGGTCTCCAGGTCGAGCCAGGCCTCCAGGTGGTCCTCGTCACGGCTCGGCACCGTGTAGTAGCGGCGCACCGCCACGCCCATCGGGCGGTCCGCGCGCTGGTGCAGACCGAGGGCGACGGCCAGTCGGCTCGACGCTCCGTCGGCGGCGACCACCAGGGGCGCGCGATAGGTGCGGGTCTCCGCGTCGCGCACCGCGGTCACCCCGCTGACGTGTCCGGTGGCCGGGTCGATGACCGGGCCGGTGACCTTGGTCCCCTCCAGGAGCCGGGCGCCGGCCGCCACGGCCTTGCGGGCGAGCAGTTCGTCGAGGTCCATCCGGCTGCGGACGAGTCCGAAGTCGGGGAAGGACGCCACGCTGGGCCAGGGCATCTCCACCGTGGTGCCGGAGCCGTGGGCCCGCAGGCCCCGCGTCCTGACCCAGCCGTCCCCCTCGATGTCCACGCCCATGCCCACGAGTTCCTTCACGGCTCTCGGGGTGAGGCCGTCTCCGCAGATCTTGTCGCGCGGGAAGGTCGCCTTCTCGATGAGCAGGACGTCGTGCCCCGCCAGCGCCAGGCGGTACGCGGCGGCGCAACCGGCGGGTCCCGCGCCGACGACGATGACGTCGGCCGAGTCGCGGTGGGGAGACAGGTCCATGAGATCTTCCTCTGCTGCGGCCGGTGCGGGCTGGGGGGAACGGCTTCCCATCCGTACCCACGTACGACGGCTTTGATCACCCGTCACGGAAGGCATCTCCGCGGCGGCCGGGTCGGGTCAGCCTTCGATGCCGGTGGCGTCGTGCGGGGCGCCGACGGGCTTGGACTCCGGTGAGCCGCGCTGGCGCAGGTAGACGGAGAGGATGGCCATCGCCGCCACGGCCAGCAGTTCCGACTGCCAGTTCTGCAGCGAACGGTTCCAGAAGTCGGCGGAGCCGAGGTAGGAGACCCAGGTGACGGGCGCCTGCAGCTGACGCAGGCGCAGGTCGTTGAAGGCGGCGGCGCCGGAGACCGACTGGGCCAGCCAGGACAGCAGGAAGAAGACGGCCATGACGAGTCCGAGCGAGCGGGCGTAGAGGTTCTGCCGCCAGTCCTTGGTGCCGGCCCAGCGGGGCGAGTCCGCTCGCGCGTGGTCGCCCACGCGCTGCTCGCGGTCGCTCTCCGACCCCGCCTTGTGCAGTTCCTTGGACTCCGGGGAGCCGCGCTGGAGCAGGTAGACCGTGCCGAAGATGTAGAGGAAGAACTGCAGGAACTCGGACTGCCAGTTCTCGGTGACGTCGACGGCGAAGTCCGACGACATGAGGTAGTCGCCGAAGCCGATCTGCTGGAGCCCCTCGACGGCGAGCTGTTCGTTGAACTCGGCGCGCCCGGCGACGGCCTGGGCGGCCAGGACGATCAGGAAGGCCGCTCCGAAACCGAGGGTGAGGCTGTTCGTCCGCCAGAACCCCCGGCTCGGGGACCGGTCGGCCGTCACCGGTGCATCAGCCCGATCACGGTGAAGTAGGCGAGGCCGCCCACGATGGTCACCACGCACGACACGAACAAGCCCCTCACCTCATGCCCCCTTCAGGACGCACTTGTACGGCTCGTCGCCCGGTTCGGGCACGCACCCGGCGGCGGTGACCCGCCAGCCGTCGCCGAACTGCGACAGGAACAGCGTCTCGTCCCGGAATCCGAGCAGCGCCTGTCTGCCGTACACGTCCACGCTCCGCACACCGCCGGCCCGCGGCAGCTCCTGTGACGGCAGCGCCTCCGCGCACGGCTTCTTCTCGTCCTCCTCGAGCTGCTCACGGCTGCCGGGGGCGAGCAGCCCGCAGGCGGCGCGGAAGTCGCCGGCGGCGAGGGCCGCCTCGAACGTCCGGCCCGCCGTGCTCGCCCCGTCCTGTCGGGCCTGCGGCGCGCCGCAGGCGGACAGGACGGCCACGGCCGTCGTCGTTCCGAGGAGCAGGAGGACTCTCACCCTTCCACCCTGCCCCTCCTCCCGGCCGGGAGGAGGACCGCGAGGCCGAATGGTCACGCTCCCCACCCGTTCGGCTCACCCGACGACGTGCGCGCGCGGGTGGCCCACGGGACCATGAGGACAGAGAAGAGGTGTCGCCATGAGTGAGTACGACCTCTGGAACCACCGTCCGGGCAGCGAATACCCGCAGGGCCTCGACCTCATCGGCTACGAGGTCGAGGCCACCGACGGGCCCATCGGCAAGATCGACAAACACTCCGCGGACGTCGGCTCCTCCTACCTGGTCGTCGACACCGGACCCTGGATCTTCGGCCGCCGCGTCCTCCTGCCGGCCGGGACCGTCACCCGGGTCGACACCGCCGAGGAGAAGGTCTACGTCGACCGGGCCAAGGACCGGATCAAGGACGCCCCCGCCTTCGACGAGGCCAAGTACGCCGACGAGCCCGCCTACCTCGAACAGTTCTCCCGCTACTACGGCCAGCCCCACATGTGACCGCGCCCGTCGGGCCCCGCGGGCGCCCGTCGGGGGTGCCCGTGTGGCCGGGGCGGCGGGGAGGCACGCCGGGCCACCGCTCAAGGGCGGGGCCCACCGGGCCGCCGCTCAGCGGCCGTCGTCCGGGCCGGTGCGGACGACGGCCTGGTCGCCGTGGGGGCCGAAGAGGTGGAGGATCTCGACGGGGTCGGGGCCGGCGGGGCCGAACCAGTGGGGTTCGGTGGTGTCGAACTCGGCCACCTCGCCCGGCCGGAGGGTGACCTCGCGTTCACCGAGGACGAGGCGGAGCTCGCCGGCGAGCACGTAGAGCCATTCGTAGCCGGAGTGGGTGACGAGGCGGGGTTCCCGGTACGCGAGGACCTGTTTGAAGACCTGGACCCGGCCGGGGTACTGGGTCAGGGGGACGAGGACGCTGCCGCGCGCGCGGCTGCGCGGTGTGAGGTGGACCCGCGGGTCGCCGGTGGCCGGGGCCGCCACGAGCTGGTCGAGGGCGACGCGGTGCGCCCTGGCGAGCGGGATGAGGAGGTCGAGCGTCGGCCGCCGCAGGCCGGACTCCAGGCGCGACAGGGTGCTCACGGAGATCCCGGTGCCGGCCGCGAGGGTCTCCAGGGTGAGGCCGCGGTCGCGGCGCAGCGCGCGCAGGCGGGGTCCGATGCCGTCGATGAGCGCGGCGAGTTCGCTGTCCATGCGGCCATTTTGCGGTCTTCGCAAAGTTCCTGGTCCCGGGGCCTCCCCCGGCCCGAGCCTGGACGGCGTCCGGTCCCGCCGAAGGGACCTCGTCGAAGGGGGAAACGCCCGTGCTCACGACATCCCTGCCCGCCCCGCCCGCCCCGCTCGGCGCGCGCGGACGCTGGACGGTCCTGGCGGTCTGCGCGCTCAGCATGTTCCTGGTGGGGGTGGACACCACCATCGTCAACGTGGGGCTGCCCGAGATCGGGCGGGGCCTCGGCGTGGGCGTCCGCGGTCTCGAGTGGGTCGTCGACGCCTACACCGTGGTGATGGCCGGCCTGCTCATCGTCTCCGGCGCCCTCGCGGACCGCTTCGGACGCCGCCGGGTGTTCCGGTGCGGGCTCGTCGTCTTCGGCCTGGCCTCCCTGGCCTGCGCCCTCGCTCCGTCCCTGGGCGTGCTCGTCGCCGCACGGGCCGTCCAGGGCGTCGGGGCCTCGATGCTGAGCCCGGTGGCCCTGGCGATCGTCGTGAACGCGATGCCCGATCCACGGGAGCGGGCCCGCGCGATCGGCGTGTGGGCCTCCGTCTTCGGACTCAGCATGGCGGCGGGCCCGGTCACCGGCGGGGCGCTGATCGCCGCGTTCGGCTGGCGTTCGGTGTTCTGGATCAACGCGCCGGTGGTCGTCGCCGCCCTCGTCCTGACAGCCGTGTTCGTACCGGAGTCGCGCGGAGAGCGCGCCCGCCGCCTCGACCTTCCCGGCCAGCTGCTGCTCACCACGGTCCTCTGCCTCGTCGTCGGACTCCTCATCGAAGGCCCCCGCCTCGGCTGGACGTCACCCGTGACGCTCGTCGGCTACGCGCTGACCGCGGCGGCCACGGCCGGCTTCGTCCGGGTCGAACTGCGCCGCGGGGAACCCCTCGTGGACCTCGGCCTCTTCCGTCGGCCGTCGTTCGCCACGGCGGTGCTCGGCGCGACGGCGGTGTTCGTCGCGCTGAACACGACCCTGCTGCTCAACACCCTCTACCTCCAGCACACCCGCGGCTGGACACCGCTGGCGACCGGCGCCGCGACGCTGCCGATGGCGCTCGGCGCCACGCTGTGCGCGCCCTGGTCCGGCAGTCTGGTGGGCCGCCTCGGACCCCGGCGTCCGCTGGTCCTCGCGGGCGGGTTCATCGCGGCCGGCGGCCTGTGCCTGGTGGGCCTCGACGGGGACACGAGCGTACCGCTCGTCCTGGCCGCCCTCCTGTCGATCGGCATCGGCTTCGGCTTCGCCAACGCTCCTCTGACCAACACCGCGGTGAGCGGTCTCCCGCCGTCGCGGGCGGGGGTGGCGGGCGCGATCACCTCCACCGCCCGCCAGGTCGGCGCCGCGGTCGGCATCGCCGTCGCCGGCGGCCTCGTCGCGGACACCCTGCCCGCCGGCCTCGCCGCCGCGACCCTTCCGGGATGGCTGCTCGTGGCGGCCTGCGGCCTCTTCCTCCTGGTCGTGGCACGCGCCGCGGGCCCCCGGCCCGTGCCGCAGCCCGGCAGGTGAAGGCCCGGCCCGGCTCAGGGCGTGGCGGTGCGGCGCGCGTACACCCCAGGCCCGTGGCACAGCCCGGCAGGTGACGACTCCAGCCCGGTTCAGGCCGTGGCGGTGCGGCGCGCGTACACCTCGATCTCGATCTTCATCCGGGGGTCGGCGAGTCCGCACGTGAGCATGGTGGCGGCCGGCCGGACCTCGCCGAAGGCGCGGCGCAGGACCGGCCAGCAGGGCTCGAAGTCGGCGCGGTCGGGCAGCAGGTAGCGCACGCGCACGACATCGGCGAAAGTGCACTCCGCCTCGGCCAGGGCGGCTTCGACGTTGCGCAGGACCTGCTCGGCCTGCTCCGCCACGTCGTCGGGGATCGTCATGGTGGGGTAGTCGAATCCGGTGGTGCCGGACACGTGCACCCAGTCGCCGTCCACCACGGCGCGGGCGTACCCGATCTGCTCCTCGAACGTCGAACCGCTGAGGATGGAGCGTCGTTCCGTCATGCGCCGAACGCTAGGTACCGGATGGGCATACGTCCAATACTTCCGTGAGCACCGCGTGATATCTCTGAGCGTATGGATCGACCGGAGCTTCCCCTCGCGCAACTGCACGCGTTCGCCGTCCTCGCCGAGGAGCTCCACTTCGGCCGCGCCGCCGCCCGGCTGGGCATCGCCCAGCCGCCGCTGAGCCAGCAGATCCGGCGCCTGGAGGACAAGGTCGGCCATCCGCTGTTCAGTCGCGAGCCGGGGCGGGTCGCCCTCACCCCGGCGGGGCGGGAGCTGCTGCCGGCCGCCCGGCACGCCCTCACCGGGCTCGCGGAGGGTCTGGCGGCGGCCCGCGAGGCCGGCAGCGGCAGGGCCGGCCGGCTGCGGATCGGTTTCGCCGCCTCGCTCGCCCTCACCGTGCTGCCCGGCCTGCTGCGGGACTTCCGGGAGCGGTCCCCCGCCGTGCGGCTGGACATCCACGAGATGACCACCACGGTGCAGCTGGCGGCCCTGCGCGACCGGACCGTCGACGTCGGCCTGCTGCGCGAGCCGCCGCCCGATGACGCGGACCTCGCCTTCGAGACCGTGCTGACCGAGCCGTTCGTGGCGGTCCTGCCGTCCTCGCACCCGCTCGCGGCCCGACGGTCGGTCGAGGTGGGGCAGTTGGCGGATTCGCCGTTCGTCCTGTTCCCCCGCGCCGTCGGCCCCCGGCTCCACGACCGGATCACCGGGGTGTGCACGGCCGCGGGATTCACTCCCCGGGTGACGCAGCACGCCGTCGAATGGCAGACGGTCTGCGCCCTGGTGGGGACCGGACTGGGCGTGTCGCTCGCCCCGGAGAGCATCCGCCGCATCCGCCTCAAGGGCGTCGCGTTCCGCGGGATCGGGCCCCGCTCCCCTCGTACGAGCGTGGCCGTCGCCTGGCGTGCGGACGACCCTGATCCGCTGGTCGCGCGCCTGTTGGCGACGCTCGGTCAACGGTCGCCGGGCACGCGCACGCCGTAGCCGGCCCGCCGCGGCCGGTGCCGCGGGGTGGCATGCGCGTCAAGCGGTCGGGGCGCGCCACGGCTCGAACCAGGGGTTCGGCCACTGTTCGGCGGCGGCGAGAAGGGGGAAGAGGGTGGCACCGTCGAGGGTCTCGCGGATGATGTCGGCGTGGCCGCCGTGCCGGGCGGTCTCCTCGATGAGGTGGAGCAGGACCCAGCGGACGGACCAGGCCGGCACGTCGGCGGGAAACCACGGCAGGCCCTGCGGCACGGGCACGGCCTGGCCGAGGTCGGCGATCCCGGCGACGACCGCGTCCGTCTCGCGGGCCGCGGCCTCGTACTGGTCCAGCACCTCCGCGAGGGTCTCCTCCGGGGTGAGCCGGAACTCGGCGGAGTCGCTCTCGTCCGCCTCCCGCCGCGGACCGCGCTGCCGCTGGAGGATCAGGTCGGTCCAGCCGGCCTCGCAGCGGGCCGCGTGCTTGATGAGGCCCCCGATGCTCAGTTCGCCGGCCGTGGGCGTCTGCCTGGCCTGGTCGTCCGTCAGGCCGTGGGCGGTGGCGCGCAGGGTCTGCCGCTGCTGCGTGAGGTAGGCGAGGAGGCCGTCGCGTTCGTCGGCGACGGGCGGTACGTGTGCGGGCATGGGGCGACCCTCTCGCCCGGACGGAGCGACGGTCAACCCTTTCCTGCAAATTCTTTCATCATCTTTCGCAAGCGCGGTCCGGGGGTGGTCACTTGCCGCGGCGCGGCAGCGCCACGGCCGGACTCCAGCCCTCCACGCCGGTCACGCCTCCGCGGTGCCGACCCCCGCCGCACCGGCTGCCTCGCCGGCGATCCGGTCGAACTGCGCCCCCATGGCCGCGGCGAGCGCCTGGGCGGCGGAGAGCGGCCGGACCATGACGGTGAATTCGTCGATCCGGCCCTCCTCGTCGAAGTGGAGGAAGTCGCAGCCCTGGATCCGCTTGCCGTCCACGGTGGCCGTGAAGACGAAGGCGTGGTCGCGCCCGTCGGGGTTCGCGATCTCCCGCTGGTAGGCGAAGTCCTCGAAGACGCGCATCACGCCGCGCAGGATCGCCGCGGTGATGGCCTTGCCGGGATACGGCTTGAAGGCGACAGGACTGGTGAAGACGACGCCGTCGGCCAGCAGCGCCTCGATCGCGGCCTCGTCGCGGTCCTCTACGGCCCTGCGGAAGGGGTGCACGGGATCACCTTTAGTCAATTCATTGAATAGGCGCATCGGAGAGTATGAGGAACACGTCCCGGTGTCTATACTCACTTCTGCGACTAATCAAGGATGCGAGCCCCTCGGGGGCGGGAAGTCGCACGGCTCCAGGAAAGAGGCCCTGCCCATGACCGCCACACCCGTTCGCTTCGCGCGTTTCGTCGCCCTCGGCGACAGCCAGACCGAGGGCGTCGGCGACGGCGACGACACCACGGGGCTGCGCGGCTGGGCCGACCGCCTCGCCGAGCACCTGGCGCGACACGAGCCCGGTCTGCACTACGCCAACCTGGCCGTCCGGGGCCGCGTCGCCCACCAGGTCCGCGCCGAACAGCTCGCGCCGGCGCTCGCGATGCGACCCGACCTGGCGACCGTGGTGGCCGGGGTCAACGACCTGCTGCGGCCCCGCTTCGACGCCGACGAGGTCGCCGGCCACCTGGAGGCGATGTTCGCGGCGCTCACCTCCGGCGGAGCACGCGTCGCCACCCTCGCCTTCCCGGACGTCACCCGCCTGATGCCGCTGGCCAGGCCCGTACGCCCGCGCATCACCGCCCTCAACGACCGCATCCGCGCGGCCGCGGAACGGCACGGCGTGCTCGTCGTGGAGACCGGTCACCACGAGGTCGTGAGCGACCCACGACTGTGGAGCCGGGACCGCCTGCACGCCGGTCCGATCGGACACGAACGCATCGCCGCCGCCGTCGCCCACGCCCTCGCCCTGCCCGACAGCGACGACTCCTGGGCCCTGCCCCTGCCCACGCCGCCCGGCCCCGGCACCGCCGGTGTCGCCGGCGAACTGCGCTGGGCCGCCGAGTTCCTGGGCCCGTGGCTCGGGCGCCGGCTGCGGGGCCGCTCCTCCGGCGACGACCGTGCCGCCAAGCGCCCCGACCTCACTCCGCTCCACGCCGAGGGCACCGCACGAAGGTGACGCCGACCGGCCCGGAGGCGTACGGGGCCCGCCTGCTGAACCCCGCCCCACCGCACGCCCCCTGGCCGCCCGGCCCCCGGGCGTGCCGCATGGCCACGGCCGCCGCGGGACACCCCGGGGCGGCACCCGCCATCCGGCACGCGGCACCCCCGCCGGATGTCATCATGTGATCTTCGGAGGGGATACCGAGGGGGTCGGTGTGGCTGGCGCACGTCGTGTGGCGCTCTTGATCGGTGTGCGGGACAACCCCGGTGTCGCGCGGCTCCTCCGCCCGCTGGGAACCACCGTCGACGCCGACCTCGCGGCGATGGAAGCGGCGCTGCGGGGAAGCGACTACGCCGTCGAGACGCTGCGCGACCCCACCCGCAACGAGATCACCGAGCGGATCACCTCGCTGGCACTCGGCGCGGCACCCGGCAGCACGCTGCTGCTCTACTTCACCGGGCACGGCGTACGCATCGGGGACACCGACTATCTGGTGCCCGCCGACGCCCGGGCCTCCGCCGGGAGCGGCGGAGCGGCGAAGGGCGAAGCGGCAGGAGACGAGGCCGCGGGCGGCGGGGGCAGGGGCGGCGGCATCGCGGGCGGCGGGATCGGGAACGGCCCGACGCCCGAAGGGGGTCGCCTTCCCGGCGAAGCCGGGGGCGGCACGGGCCGTTACGGCGAAGCCGGGGACGGTCCGTGCCGGTACGGCGGCGCCGGCGGCGGCCGGGACCGCGGCGGATGGGACCAGCCGCACGTGCGTGAGTCCCTCCTCGAAGCCGACATCAGCCGGTACCTGGCCGACTGCTCCGCCGACACGGTCCTGTGGATCGTCGACGCCTGCCGCTCGGCCGAGGACGAGGGAGCCCCCGCGTTCGGAAGCCGCATCGTCACGGGGCCGCCCGACTCCGGCTTCGCCGTGCTGACCGGCTGCGGGCCCAACGAACCGAGCGGCGCCACGGAGGCGGGCAGCTTCTTCTCGCTGGCGCTCGCACGGGCCTTCGACCCGCTGACCGAGGCCACCACGGTGGAGCAGGTGTACGAGGCGGCACGCCGCGAGACGCAGCACCTGGCCCGGCTCGCGCGGGCCGCGCCGCAGCGGGTCCTGATCCACTACGGCACCGACCGGGAGGCCGAGACCCGGTCCCGCGAGGTCGCCAGGGGCCGGCGCCTCCTTGAGGAGTGGCAGGAGGCCGTGCGCGTACCGGCGCTCTGGGACCACGTACCGGCGGCCGACGGCGAGGTCGTCGCCGACTTCCAGGACTGTCTGGCCCGCCTCGCCGCGGACGTGGCCCGGCAGGTGCACCACGCGCGGGAACGGCTCGACGACCCGTGGGCCGACGACGAGTTCCCCGTACGGCTGCTGCGCGACGTGCTCCCGACGCTGCTGTCGAAGGACGCCGAGCTGTCCGCCCTGGAGGTCACGGCGCTCGTCGCCGGCGTCCTGCTGCACGAGGCCGCCTGGGCCGACCGGTTGAGCCAGGCGGCCGAGATCCGTCCGCGCAGCGTGCACCGCCGCTCCGACGCCGACGAACCCCGGCGGCACTACGAGCAGATCACCGAGCAGCACCCCCAGATCACCGACAAGCTGACGGGCTGGTACCGGTGGGACACCGCCCCGTCGGACGACCGCCATGCCGTCGTGCTGTGGCTGGTCCACCGGTGGATCGCCGAACGGTTCGCCACCGACGAGGAGGCCGTGCCCGAGGTCTGGTCCGCCGGCTTCGTGACCCGGCTCCTGGACGGGTCGGACCAGCCGGCACGAGGTCGGTGCACGACGTCGACCGGCCGGGCGGCCCAGCTCTCGGCCGCGTTGCGGACCGTCGCCACGGGCCTCGCCCTCGGCGAGCCGCCCGAGGGACGCCGCAACGCGCTCCCCGACCGCCACGTCGTGCGCAAGACCCCGCAGCGCCTGCGGACCGGCCCCCTGGCGGCGCTGCTCCGGCTGGCGGGACTGCTCGCCTTCGACGCCCGGCGGATGCCTGAGGTCGTCGCCGAACACCTGGCCGTCTCCGATCCCGTGGTGCCGGCCGAGCTGATCACAGTGCTCCGCGACGCCGTGTGGGACCTCGACCGGACCGGCGAGGCACCCGCGTACCTGCATCTCGACGCCGTCTGCCCCCACCCCGCGATCCACGCGGCGCTCACCGCGACCGTCGAGGACGCCGACGAACTCGTCCACGCGCTCGCCGAGACCGCCAGGCGGCTCCCCACCGACGAGGGCGCGCTGCTGAGCGGCCTGCCGACCCGCCTCACGGTCCACCGGCTGCGGCCCGCCGAGCAGGACGGCATCGACGCCTACGACGTGCCCCTCACCCGTTTCACCCTGGCCCAGACGGAGATCCGCCGCCTCCTCATGGGCGAGGAGCTGTACGACGGCAAGCCCACGCTCGCCCTCCGTGAGCTGTACCAGAACGCCCTGGACGCCTGCCGCTACCGGGAGATGCGCGTCCGCTACCTGGGGAGCCGCGGCAAGGCGCCCCGCCCCTGGACGGGCGGGATCGCCATCCGGACCGGCCGGGACGAGCGGGGCCGCTACGTCGAATGCCTCGACAACGGCGTCGGCATGACCGAGAAGCAGCTCAGGAGCACCTTCACGCAGGCCGGCCGCCGCTTCGACCAGTCCCAGGCGTTCCGTCGCGAACAGGCCGCCTGGCTCCGCCAGGACAGGACGCTGCGCCTCTACCCCAACAGCCGCTTCGGCATCGGCGTCTTCAGTTACTTCATGCTGGCCGACGAGATGGTCATCGTCACCCGCCCTGTCGGCCCCGACGGCCGACCCGCCGAGAAGGCGCTGCGCGTGGAGATCCCCGTCAGCGGCAGCCTGTTCCGCGTCCGCGAGGTCGACGAGCGCGGCACCACGGTCCTCCCCGACGGCGGCACCCGCGTGCGCCTCTACCTGCGCGACGACCGCCACGTGACGGGCGCGTCCTGCCTGTCAGCCCTCCGTTCCCAGGTCCTGGTCAGCGAGTTCACCCTCGACGTACGGGACGAGCACGGCCGCGGGGCCACCTGGGGGGCCGGCGCCCTCCAGCCGGGCGAGGGGAAGTTCACGGTGGCCGCGGAGTCGGCCGTGGAGGCGGTGCCCGGCGTCCTGTGGTGGGTCGCGGGCAACGGGGCGATCGTGTGCGACGGCATCGTCACCGACAAGGGCTGCCTCGGCTACGTCCTCAATCTCTCCGGCGAGCACCGCGGCAGACTGAGCGTCAACCGCAACAAGTTGGAGGAGTACGACACCAGGTGGGCCCACGAGCAGATCCGCCGGGGCGCTCGCGCGCTGGCCGAGTGGCCCGGGCTGACGCTCGACTGGCTGTGGTCCATGGAGACGCGGCATCCCACGATCGCCCGGATGCTCTGGAGGCAGTGGCGGGGCCGGGGCGTGCGGGTCGCGGCCGGCCACGGCCGGACGGTCGACCTCGACGAGGTCGGCTGGTTCAGGCTGGACTCCTCCGTGGGAGAAAGGTCGGGGGGCAAGGCCGAGAACGGCCTGGCCCGTGACACCGTCCTGCCCTGGCGCGGCGCGGCCCTCGGCCGACGGCCTCGCGGAGAGCTCGAAGCGCCTCCCGTGTCCCTCGAAGGGCATCCGGTGCCTCGGCCCGGCTGGTCGGACATCGCCGGCAAGGTCGGAGGCGACTGGCGCAACGCGGTAAGGGTCGCCCACGCGCAGGGGATCGAGGTCTCGGAGGTGCTTCGCGCGGCCCGGTCGCTGCGCGTCGCGCATCCGCGCCTGGCCGCCCCGCCCGTCCTCCGCACCGGCGGCCTCGACTGGAAGCCGGACTCCACCGACCTGCACATCATGTCCGGGCTCCTGGGGTGGCCCAAGGACAGGTACAGCAGCCTTGCCATCGCTCTCGGGGACCGCATACCGATCCCGCGGGATTCCGCGGACAGAGGTCTGCTCTCCTACCGGCACGACTCACGGGACCTCAGCGGAATCGCACGAGCGTCGTTCGAGTACCGCGCGCAGCTGGGCGAGTTGGTCGACGCGTGCGCGAAGTACACCCCCTTCCTGCCCACGCCCCTTCCCGTCGTCCCGGACCACCACCGCGACCACGTGTGCACCGGGGACGAACTGTCCCTTCTCTACGCCCCCGTGGACGAGGACACTTGGCGTCCCGCGACGACCGCCTGGGACCTCCGGGCAGCGGCACTCCGGGTGGGCTGCACTCCGCGGGAGGCACTCCGCACGGTCACCGCCTTCGGCTGGCTCCGTTCCGCTCCCGATCCCACCGTCGTGGAGCGCTGGGCCTCGGTGTCGCCCGACCTCTTCGACCTCCTGAGGCGTTACGTCGTCGACACCGGCGACGGACAGGCGATGCTGCCATGGGCCGCCACGCTCGGCCTCGCCTCGGAGTGGGAGATCCCGCTGCACAAGGCGGAGCGGATCCTCTCCGCCCACGCGCGGAAACTCGGCCTGGCCCACCAGCGCCGGTACGCCAAGGGATCGGCGGGGCGCGGGGGCGTTCCGTCGCCCGAGACCGGCCGGCTCGTGGGCTGGTTGCACGAGGAGGGCATCCGGCTCGAAGGCGGTGTGTCCCTCCGGGACCTCGCCTACGTCCGGCCGCACAGGACCACGTGGGAGGAGCTCTCCTGGACCCTCGACGAACTGCGCTCCTCCGGGGTGTCCGCGCCCGACGCGGCGCGCCTGCTGCGGGCCTGGGACGACCTGCCGACGCTCAGCAAGTACGCCTTCTCCGGCGTGGACCCCGCTTGGGACGCCGCTGACTACCCGGTCCCCGCCACCTCGGCCGTCCTGCTCACCGCGAGCGGGCAGCTGCGCGAGAAGCTGTCGTCGCTGTGGAGGACGGCCGCCCGCGAAGCCGAGCGTCTGGAGCTCGGGCGCGAGCTGACGGCGGCGGAACTCCCGAAGGAGCTCAAGAAGTTCTGTCCGTCCTGGCAGACCACGAAGGCTCTGGTCACCTACGGGTTCGACGACGAGAACGACGGTGAGTGGTCCGAGACCCCCACCTGGACACCGCTCACCCCCACGAGCCTCGCCGTCTACGCCCGCGAGACCCGCCGGACCGTCCGCGACGCATACGCCGAACTCCTCCCGCTCCGCGCCATCGGCGCCCTCGTGCCCCCGCTCGACGCCGACGCCGTGGCCGGGCTGCCCGCCGACGTGCCCGACGCGTACGCCGTCGCGACCGTCGACCCGGCCCATCGTGTGTCCCCCGCGGGGTCGCCGCTGGTGCCGCTCGACCTGGTCAGTGTCGCGGGCCGGCTCGGGGAGCCGGTCGGCCGCACGTGGGAGCGGATCAGGCCCTATCTGGCCCTCGAAGGAGGGGCGCCGCGGATCAGCGGTGTGCCCGAGGTCGTCCCCCGCTGGCAGGATCTGGTGATCCTCTCGGAACGGCTGGACGGGATGCTGCCCGCCCTGGGCGGGACGGTGGGCCGGGAGCGGGTGGCGGCCCTCGCCGGGGCGGTCGGGGAGTCGCCCGCCTGGGTGCGGGGGCGGCTGGACGTGTACGCAGGGATGTTCGGGCTGGAAGTGGAGCCCGAGGACGCGGACGAGAAGGCGCACGAAGACGGCGACGCATGACGAGCACGAGCGCGAGCACGCGGGGCCGGCCGCACGACCACGGCACGGTGTACGCGGAGGAGGACCTCGGCGAGGTCGACGCCACGCTGTTCACCCGGCGGACGGTGCCCGGTACGGGGGTCGTGATCGTCGGCGACTGCCCTCGCTGTCACGGCCGTACGGAGACGCTGTTCGCGTGGGCCCTTCCGGGGACCGGCACCAAGGGGGTGCTGGGCCGGATGCTGGGGAGCGGGGCGGCACGCGGGGCGGCGGTGGAGCCTGATCCGCTGACGGACGAGACGCACTTCTGCGAATGCGGGCACGCGCACCCCGGGTGCCCGCCGGACACCTCGTTCCGCGGGTGCGGGGCCAGTTGGCGGGCCCGGTGACCGCGCAGTCGGACCGGCGGTGGGCCGAACGGGCCCGTGAGCTGGAGTTCACGCGGCTGCCGGAACTGCGCAGGCAGGCCGAGGGCTGGCGCACCGGCCTGACCGGGCTGACGACGCTCCTCGCCGTGCTCGTGCTGCTGAAGGGCCGGGACAACCTCGCGGACCTCCCGGAGTGGGCGCGTCACACGGCGACCGGGTCGCTCGTGACGGCGTTCGTCCTGCTCGCGGCGGGTTCGCTGCTCGCGGTGCGGGCCGCGCACGGGGTGCCGGGGAGCGAGATCCTGCTGGGGGGACAGTCGTTGCGGCGCTGGACCGAGCAGGAGGTGTCACGGGTGACGCGGGCGCTGGCCCGCGCCTCGGTCTGCTGTGTGCTCGGTGTCGTCCTGGTGGTCGGGGCGGTGATCCTCGCCTGGGTCACGACGGGAGGCGGCGGCGTCCCGGCTCCCGTCGTGGACGTGCTGACGCGGACCGGCCGCGCCTGCGGCGAGCTGGTCGCCGCCGACGGCCGTCAGGTGTCGGTCCGCACCGGCTCCGGCGTCGTGGTCGCCGTGCCCCAGGCCGACGTGGTGAGCCTGCGCCCGACGCGTGCGTGCGGCACGGCCCCGTAGCTTCGCCGCCCGGGGCGCGGGCCGCTCGACGGACGCGGTCCCGGCGGGGCCTTCCCCCGCGACCGGGGGCGGGACCGGGGCCAGGACCGGGGGCGGGACTGGGACCAGGACCAGGACCGGGGCCGCTCTCAGCGGATGCCCTCCCAGAGGAGCCGTTCCCGTGGGCGCGGGTCGGTGACCACGGTGGGTGTGGTGGTGAAGGTCATCGTCGCGCGGGTCTCCTCGTCGTACGCCGGCCAGCCGGGGTCGCCGGTCGTGGCGAAGGAGACCCAGGAGCCGTGCATCGCGTCGGCGAGCGCCTGGGGCGGGTGGTCGCCGAGCAGCGGGGCGTACGAAGGGTCGTGGAGGCGGTCGAAGACGAAGGGCAGCTCCAGGGCGTGGCAGGCGCCGAGGGCGCCGTCGAACCGGGGGGACCGCCAGGCGAACTCGTAGAGGTACGAGCCGGGGACGGATTCGGCCAGGCGGAGGGCGGGGATCCGGTAGAACCAGTCGGTGGCCACCGCGTCGAGGAGTTCGCCCGGCGTGGCGTCCGGGCGGGCGGCCCGGTAGACGGGCAGGGCTTCGGCCGGGTCGAGGCCGTAGGCCGCGGTCATGGCGCGGAGCGAGGACGCGGGGAAGACGTCGAGCCGCCGCGTCGGGACCAGGAAGAGGCGGTACTCCTCGCGGTTGCTGCCGATGAGGAGGTCGACGCCGCAGTCCGGGCCCGGGAGGGCGCGGCCCGGCCGGACCGGTTCGAAGGGCATCATGTCGAGGACGGCCTCGCCCCACCTCGCCGGGTCGGGGTCGGCGCCCACCTCGGCCCGCAACTCGGCCTGTGCCGGGAGGAGTTCCTTCAAGGGGACGGCTTCGAAGGCCGTCGGGGTCGGTTCGATGCCCAGTTTCTCCGCGAGGCGGGCCGCGATCAGCCGCGCCGACGACGGGCGCAGGTGGTGGTGGCAGGCTCCGCTCTGCAGGATCGCGCGCCGGAACAGTCCGCGGGCCGCTTCGGTGGTGAGCAGCAGGCCGATGCTCATGGCGCCCGCCGACTCGCCGAAGACCGTGACCCGGTCCGGGTCGCCGCCGAAGGAGGCGATGTTGTCCCGGACCCAGCGGAGTGCGGCGATCTGGTCGAGGAGGCCGCGGTTGTCGGGGCGGCCGGGCAGGTGCAGGAAACCGTCGGTTCCCAGGCGGTAGTTGGGCGTGACGCAGACGACGCCGTCCCGGGCGAAGGCGCTTCCGTCGTAGCCGGACGCCGAGCCCGAGCCGTTGGTGAACGCCCCTCCGTGCAGCCAGACCATCACGGGGAGGCCCGCGCCCGGCCCCGGGGCGGGGGTCCGGATGTCGAGGTTCAGACAGTCCTCGCCGGGGATGTCGTTCTCCGGGATGAGCGTGTCGAACGGCGGGGCGTAGGGGGCGTGCGGCGCCGTCGGTCCGTGGGCGGTGGCGTCGCGTACGCCCGTCCAGGGCTCGGGCGGGGCGGGCTCACGGAACCGTCGGGCGCCGAAGGGCGGGGCGGCGTAGGGGACGCCGAGGAAGGAGGTCACCCCGTCGGGGGAGGTCCGGCCGCGGACCTCCCCCTGCCGGGTGCGGCACACCGTCATGCCGACAGCACCTCCAGGAGGGCCTTGCCGAACTCCTCGGGGCGTTCGAGGTGGACGGCGTGCCCGGCGTCCGCCACGGCGACCTCCCGGACGGTGCCGCCGGCCTTCGCGTAGCGGTCCAGGACGTGCCGCGTCTGCGCCAGCATCGGCTGCGCCGGGGTGCCGTCCCAGCCCGGTACCGCCCCGAGGGCGCCCAGGTGGGCCAGGTCGAACAGGGAGGTGTCCGAGACGATGACGTCGTCCTCGCCGCGGATCCACAGGACGGGCGGCTTCGGGTCGATCAGGTGGAGGTCGTCCACGCGGAAGTGGACGGGGGCGAGGCAGTTGAGCACGCCGCGGGTGCCCGGCGCGATCCCGGGCCAGGCGGGGGACGGCGTGCTGTCGCCCGGGTAGTGGTCGTCGCCGAGGCGCGTGGTGAGCATGGCGTCGACGTACGCGTCCTCGTGCTCGGGGCGCAGCGGCGGTTTGACGTAGCAGGCCGCGAGGACGGAGCGCGGTGAGAGCGGGGAGTCCTCGCCGCGGTCGCCCTCGGCGAGGAGCCGGACGAAGTCCGGGTTGGCGGTGCCGCCGCCGGATCCGGCGCCGTCCTGGGAGTTGAGGGTGCCGTCCGCCCCGTGGGTGCCGCCGAAGCCGTACGGGGAGACGGGGTTGACCAGGGTGAGGGACCGCACGGCGGCCGGGTGGTCGCGCAGGAACTGCAGGGCGACGCCACCGCCCATCGACCAGCCCACCAGGTGGGCCCGGTCGATGTCGAGGGCCGCGAGCAGCTCGGCGAGGTCGTCGGCGTAGTCGCGCAGGCCGCGCGTGGCGTCGACGGGGAGCGGGTCCGTGCCGCCGAAGCCGCGCAGGTCGACGGCGAGGGCGCGGTAGGGGTCCGGCAGCGTGGCCAGGGTGGTGTGCCAGAACGCGGAGGAGGAGACGTTGCCGTGGACGAAGACGACCGGTTCGCCCTCGGTCCTGGCTTCGGTGATCTGCTGGGTCAGCCGGCCGGTGGTGACGCGGCGGGTGTGGAGCGTGGTCATCGGCGGGTCCTTCAGGAGAGCCAGGTGGCGACCTGGGCGGCGGCGGAGGTGTGCCAGCCCAGTTCGAGGTGGTTGGCGGCGGCGATGGTGGCCCTGCCGCCGACGGTCGGGATGCCCGTGGTGTCGAGCGCGCTGGAGATGAAGACGACGCCGTCGCTGGGTCCGCGGTTCTCGTTGAAGATGCCGACGATGTCGGCGGATCCGCCGGCGAGGAGGTAGGTGGTGACGGAGGCCGGCACCCCGGCGGCGTGCAGCGGGGCGATCAGCGATCCGGCGTCGATGGCGGCCTGGATGCCGCTGCCGGCGGTGTAGAGGCCCTGGCCGCCGTAGTAGGTGGTGTACCAGTCCTGGGCGGCGCCGTCGACGCCGTACGTCCCGTCCCAGCGGGCCAGCATCTGGCGCTGACCGGGGTAGTTGTCCTGACCGCCGGCCGGGGTCGTCGAGAACTCGGGGTGCACGGTGTACAGGCCGTAGCAGGTCATGTGGGAGTGCGGGGAGGGCGCGTTGACCTTGCCTCCGCATTCGGGCCAGATGGAGAAGTCGTGGGCCCAGCCGTGGGCGTAGGGGTAGTCGTAGCCGCCGTTCGGGCCGCCGAGGGTGACGAGCCTGCGCACGTCGCCGGCGTACGGCCGTCCCCAGGCGGGCTTCAGGGACGACACGTAGGCGCGGGTGGACATCTCGCCCTTGCTCCAGCCGACGAGGTCCACCTTGTCGACGCCGAGCTTCGCCTTGACGGCGGCGACGGCGTCGCCCACGATCTGCGCCTGCATCAGGTTGTCGCCCTGCTTGTGGGCGAAGCCGACGGCGAACACGCGGTGGCCGCGCTGGGAGAGGTACTGCATGAGTCCGGTGGACGGGCAGGAGGCCGCGCCGCAGCCGTAGCCGCCGGATTCGCCGGGGTTGGCCCAGGCGCGGTCCGCGGTGTCGTTGGCGCCGTGCACGAGGAGGACGGGGGTGGTGCGGCTTCCGGTGTTCCAGCCGGGTGCCGAATAGAGCAGGAACCGGGCCGACGAGGGCCGCGTGACGCCGCCGAAGTAGGTGACGCGCTTGCCGTCCTGGTCGCCGCGGCCGTCGGCCGGGTAGCCCTCGGTGCGGAATCCGGTGGTGGTGTCGAGGTAGCGCTCGACGCGCTCCCAGCCGTTGGTGACGGTCCCGGCCCCGTAGCTCGCCTCCAGGGTGAGGTAGGGCGGCGGTGTGGCGGCGGCGGTCCCCGCCGTGCCGCTCGCGGCGGCGGGCGACACCACGGCGGCCGCCGCGACGACCCCCAGCACGGCCATGACCCGGGCGGCGCGCAGGCGCCACCGCCGTCCCGCACTCCGTCTGTCGGCCACGGTCCCGACCTCCCCCACTCGTGCGCTCCCGGCGCGTCGGCCCGGTGCCGTCCCGGCATCGGGTCTGCACACGGTAGGCGGGTGGGCGGGGCCAGGGCATGTGGGCAGAGCACACAAAGGGAGCGTCGTTCATGGGCGCCCGCGGGCGGGCGGGTCCGGAGGGATCGCGAAGGCGACCGAGGGTCGGGACGGGCGGCCATGGAGACGGCGTGCATCTCCGCGCACCGAACTACGGTGCCCCACCACATACGCCCCTGACCTGCTGCTTCCTACGGCGTGGCGACACGAAACGTCCCCGTCCCGCTGCCTGGAAGTTGCCACTGAGACGTCGTCTCATGTGGCGGGTTGAGCAGCCTGCCCTGTGTGGTGAGGGTCGAGCGCCTGGTGCCGGACGAGCTGTGGGAGCTGTTCCAGCGGGTGGTCCCGCCGGCTCCGGCACGACCGCAGGGCGGCGGCCGACGCCGGCACGGGGACCGCGACGCCGGCGGCCCGTCAAGCTCCACGCGGACAAGGGGTTCGACTACGACCACCTGCGCCGCTGGCTCCGCCCGCCTGCACGTCACCGATCCCGCCTCCGGCGCCCAATCGAAGGTGGAGCCGGCCGGTGACCTGCTCCACCACCCGCCGGTCGAATCGGAACTCGGGCCGGCCCTCCGCCTCGACGACCTCACCGCGGCCAAGACCGGGGCTCTTTTCGGCCGCGGCGAAGTCCGGGACGCCATCGACGTCAACGCGCTGCCGAAGGCCGGCGGACCCACCACAATCGTGCTGCGGGCAAGGACTCCGGCGGCTACGCCCGCGCCTTCACCACCCCCCGAACTCGGCATCCAGGAGATCGCCGAACGGGACGCCCCTGGCCTCCCACGGTTACGGCCGCGCGGCCTGACCGTCGCCGCACATCGCCTGCCCGTACAGCGTCTTCAGCGCGTCGTCGATGGGGTGGCGCCGCGGCGTACCCGAGGAGTCCGACGTGTTCCACCTCTGGAGGTTGACCGCGACCGACATCTGGCGTTTGCCGTCGGCCCGGGTCAGGGAGATCGTTCCGGCCCCCCAGACGGTGCCGTCGTGACCCCAGAAGGTGCCGCAACCCGGGATGTCGACCTTGTGCAGACCGAGGCCGTACTGGATCGTCGATCCGTCCAGGGCGATGACCGGGACCGTGCGCTGCATCTCCTCCAGCGACGACCGGTTGACGATCTCACCGTCGAGCAGCTTGCCGTAGAAGCGGTTGAGATCGTCCGTGGTCGACACCAGGGCGGCCCCCGTCCCCGTCCAGGACATGTTGTAGACGCTGTAGTCGCGCGGCGGGTCGAGCAAGCCCCACAGGGCCTCGTACATCCGTGAGTGCGGCCCCTGGATCCGCGTCCCGGTCGGGAACCCGGTGTGCCGGAGGCCGGCGCGCTCGATGACGTTCCGGGTGATGTACTCCTCGGCCGGGATACCGGTCACGTGCTCCAGGAGCTGGCCAAGGAGCAGGTAATTGGTGTTGGAGTACACCCCTGTGGGGCCTCCGGGCTCGCCGGTGGGAGGCGCGTTGAGCCCCAGTTCGATCAGCTCGGCCGGGCGGAACTGCCTGAACCGGTTGTCGTCCAGGCTCTCGGGCGAGCCGGTCTGGAGGGACGGGAACGCGTATCGGATGTAATCGGGGATGCCGCTGGTGTTGTTGAGCAGCATCCGCACCGTGATCTTCCGGCCGCGCTCCCCCGGCACCAGGTGCGGCAGGTGGTCACCGATCGGCGCATCGAGCTGGATCCGGCCCTGCTCGACCTGCTGCATGACCGCAGCGGCGGTGAAGGTCTTGGTGATGCTCCCGACGCGCTGCCGCATGTCGGGCGTGACGGGACGGCCGGTCGTGACGTCGGCGACCCCGGAAGCACCGCGCCATGTCCGGCTGCCCTCGCGCACCTCGGCGTACACCCCCGGTATCCCCGCACGGTGGACACCGTCCAGGGCGGACTTCAGCTCCGCGGGACGGAAGGGGGACGACGGGCTCGTGCCGCCGGCCGCCACGGAATGTGCCTCATCGGGTGCGGGAGCTGCCGCCACCGTGCCCGCGCAGACGCTCAGCGCGGCCACACTTCCACACATCGCCAGTCGGATGTTCAAGACAGTCGTCCTTTCATGATCAATGAGTGCAGGCGACGGGGACGCTCCCCGCGCCTTTCGACGTGTACGGATCAATGGGCCAGGGCGCGGCGCAGAGCGGCGCCGAGTTCGGCGTTCTGGCGCTGCGAGACCTCGGCGAAGAGAAGCGCCTGCGATCCGTGGAAGGTGCCGGGCCACTGGTGGAGCTCGACCGACACGCCCGCCTGCATCAGGCGCAGCGCGTAGGCGATGCCCTCGTCGCGGTTCGGACAGAACTCCGCGGTGGCGATGTAGGCCGGTGGCAGCCCGGACAGATCGGCGGCCCGCGCGGGAGCGGCGTACGACGTGGCGGGCCGGGAGCCCAGGTAGTGCCGCCACCCCGCGGCGATCTTGTCGCGGTCGAACCAGGGCGTGTCGGTGAAGTTCCGCGCCGACCACGTCTCCTGCCGGTCGTCCAGCCCCGGCTGGTTGAGTAGTTGGAAGCGGATCGCCGGTCCCTGCTCGTCACGCGCCCGCAACGCCACTGCGGCCGCGAGGTTCGCTCCGGCGCTGTGACCCCCGACCGCGATCCGCGCCGGGTCGATGCCGAGTTCGTCCGCGTGCTCGGCCGTCCAGGTCAGTGCGGCGTAAGCGTCTTCGAAGGCCGCCGGGAACGGGTCCTCGGGCGCCAGGCGGTAGCCCACCGAGATCACCACCGCCCCGGAAAGGGACGCGACCCGGGCGGCCCACGGATGCTCGGTGTCCAGGTCGCCGAAGACTCCGCCGCCGCCGTGCAGCCAGACGACGGCGCCCTGTGCCCCGTGCGGGCGGTAGACCCGGACCGCCACGCCCGGATCGACGGACACCGTACGGTCCTCGACCTCCATGTCCGAGGTGTCCGGCGCCGGCGCCGCAGCCGCACGCTCGGCGAAGTCCTTGCGTGCGGTGGCCGGGTCGTTCATGTCGAGTCGCGGGAGAAACGGGATGAACGCTTCGAGTTCGGGATCCATGACGACCATCCTTACGGTCGTCACCCAGGGGGTCACCCGCCATCCGTCGCGCATCCCGCCCCGATCGCGCACCGATCGGCGCACCCCCTCCTTCTATCCTTCTGCCATGGAGGCACTGGCCGTTCGGCTGTCGGGACTGGATCCGTACGTCGACGGGGCGATGCGCATCGTCGCGTTCTACGACACGCTGATGCGCCGACGGGTGGATCTCCCGGCGCTCGCCCGGGCCTCGGCGGGCCTGGCCGAGTGCGTGGCCGGGATACGTCTCCACGGCACGGGGCGGGCGACCCGCGTCTCGCCCGACGGCAGGCCGGCGTCCGCCCCGCCGGCACCCGCGTCCACCACAGCGCCGATCACGCTCGACGAGGAGGAGATCGGCAGGGTTTGGCTGGAACGCCCCGGCGCGCCGAATCCGCTCGACGAAGTGCTCCTCGACAGGCTCGCCATCGCCGCCGCGGCCGTCGCCGAGCGGTACGGCCCGGCCCGCACCACCATGGCCGACCCCGCCCTCGTCGAACTGGCGATCAGCTCGGACGGCGACGACGCGGCCAGAGCCCGGGCCCTGCGGCTCCTGGGATTCGCCGCCGAACTGCCCCTCCACGTCGTCGTCGTACGCTCGCAGCTGCCGCTCGACCGGATCGGCGGCCTGATCTGCCCAGGCCGCCAGGTGAAGGCGGCGCCGCTCGCGGACGTCGGCGTCATCCTGGCCACCTTCGTGGACCCGGCGCGGTTCCCGGCAGGCGTACGCGCGGGCATCGGCGCAGCCGAGAGCCCCGACCGGTCCTGGCGGGAGGCGCGCACCGCCCTTCGCTTCACGACCCCGCGCGAACCCGTCATCCGCCACGCCGACCTGGGCGCGCTGGCGCTCCTGGCCGAGGTGCCCCAGGGGACCGCGCGGGAGAACGACGACGTGGCCGCCATCGCCCGCATAGCCGACAACCCGGAAGACCTGGAGACACTGGACACCTACTGCGCCACCGGCTCCCTCCGCCGAGCCGCCGAGCTGCTCCACCTGCACCACAGCAGCATCGCCCGCCGCCTCGAACAGATCGCGAAGACCCTGGACATCGAACTCACCGAACCCATGGGACTGACACGAGCCAGGATCGCGCTCGCCATGTGGCGGCTCCTTGACCTCTGAGGAGGATCCGCCTCGCCACGGGACGCGGCGGCTGGGATATCAGGGTCGTGCCCCGGAGGGCCGGCGCGTGCCCGCCGCGGCGAGTCGCCCGGCCAGGCCGCGCAGGTCCTCCGTGTCCAGGACACGGTCCCCGGATCCCGGCAGCGGGACGTGCGGCCCGGCCGTCCAGAGGCCGGGGATGGCCTGCTCCCCGTACCGGCCCCGGCCAGGGCGCCGGTCACCGCGCCCACCGTGTCGGTGTCCCCGCCCAGGTGACCGGCGAACAGGTGGTGCTCCCCATCGACGGCATGCAGTTGCACCAGCCGCGGCCTGCTCATCGACGCCGAGCCGGAAGGCTTTCCCGGCGTCCGCTCGGCCGGCACCGACGTACGAGCCGGACACGGCGTCGTCCGCCTGGAGGACGGCGCCGACATCGACACCGCGGCATACGGAAAGCCGCCCCCGGCCGGGCACACGGCCTGGCCCAGGAGACGGCCTCCTCCTACTGATACAGCATCAGCAGGAACAAGTACCGGGGACGGGTCTCGCCGAAGACCGGCAGACCCATGTCCCTCGCCCCCGCCAACTCGGCCACCGCCTCCTGCGCGGAGACGTGCACCACGTACAAGGGACCGTCCGCGACGCGAGCGAGCTGGATCGCCCGGTGCGTGGCCTCCGCCTCCAGCAAGGCCTTGCGAACCTCCCCGTGATAGCGCGGATCCGGTCTCGTCCCGGGCGAGCGCCTGCTCGACGAGGACGTCGATCGCGACGCCGTTCTCCGCGTGCGTCATGATCAGCCCACCGGTGTCTCCGGCAACCTGCGTTCCGAGTGGGCTGCCCCAACTCCTCCCGCGGTCCATGACCCGACAGCCCCCGGGCGGCACCCGTGTGAACCTGCCTCCCTTCCCCTTCCGCAGGCATGCGGGAAGACCCCTCCGGGTCCGAAGCGGAACGACGCCGGCAGCTGCTGCGACAGCCGTGCCCGGTCTGTCCCCTGTGCGCGGGTTCCACTCTCCGTAGTCAGCACCACGTCAGCACGGGAGAGGTGGGCACGGGTGCTGACGTGGGATTTCAGTCAGCACGAAACCAGCACGGAAGTCAGCACGAGGGCGCCGAATCACGCCCGATCACCGCAAAACGAACAGGCGTCCATCTGGCCGCTTCCCCGGGATCAACGAGGCCATGAAGCAAGGCCATGGCGGCCGGGCGGATGCGCGAGCACCGAACTATGGTGTCCCACCACATACGCCCCTGACCTGCTGCTTCCTACGGTGTGGCGACACGAAACGTCCCCGTCTCCCTGCCTGGAAGTGGTGCACATGGCCGCCGCAACAACCGCTCCGACGCCACCCGGATCCCTCAAGCGGATCGTCGCCGCCAGCCTCATCGGCACCACCATCGAGTGGTACGACTTCTTCCTGTACGGCTCCGCCGCGGCGCTCGTGTTCAACAAGCTGTTCTTCCCCGGGTCGGACCCGCTGGTCGGGACGCTGCTGTCGTTCCTGACGTACGCGGTCGGGTTCGCCGCCCGCCCGCTCGGGGCGCTGGTGTTCGGGCACTACGGGGACCGGCTGGGGCGGAAGAAGCTGCTGGTCCTGAGCCTGCTCCTGATGGGCGGGGCGACCTTCGCCATCGGCCTGCTGCCGACGCACGCCACCGTGGGCTCCGCGGCCCCGGTGCTGCTCACGGTGCTGCGCCTCGTGCAGGGGTTCGCGCTCGGCGGCGAGTGGGGCGGTGCCGTCCTCCTGGTGTCCGAGCACGGGGACGCGAAGCGGCGCGGGTTCTGGGCCTCCTGGCCGCAGACCGGCGCGCCGGCGGGGCAGTTGCTCGCGACCGGCGTGCTGTCCGCGCTGACCGCGCTCCTGTCGGACGCCGCGTTCCTCTCGTGGGGCTGGCGCGTTCCCTTCCTCCTGTCCGGCGTCCTGGTGATCGTCGGCCTGTGGATCCGCCTCTCGGTCGACGAGTCGCCGGTGTTCAAGGCGGCGCTGGCCGCCGCCCGGGAGCGCGAGGCGACCGCCGGGCAGGTCGAGAGGATGCCGCTGGTCGCCGTGATGCGGCACCACTGGCGGGACGTGCTGATCGCGATGGGCGCGCGGATGGCGGAGAACATCTCGTACTACGTGATCACCGCGTTCATCCTCGTGTACGCGACCACCCAGGTCGGCCTGACCAAGCAGACCGCCCTGAACGCCGTCCTGATCGCCTCGGCCGTCCACTTCGCCGTGATCCCCGCCTGGGGCGCGCTGTCGGACCGGATCGGCCGCCGGCCGGTGTACCTGATCGGCGCGGTCGGCGTCGGTGCGTGGATGTTCCCGTTCTTCGCGCTGATCGACCGGGGCACCTTCGGCTCGCTGCTCCTCGCCGTCACGGTCGGCCTGGTCCTGCACGGGGCGATGTACGCGCCGCAGGCGGCCTTCTTCTCGGAGATGTTCGCGACCCGGATGCGTTACTCCGGCGCCTCCATCGGCGCCCAGTTCTCCTCCGTGGCCGCCGGCGCCCCCGCCCCGCTGATCGCGACCGCGCTCCTCGCCGACCACGGCGACTCGGCCCCGATCGCCCTCTACGTGATCGCCGCCGCGCTCCTCACGGTCGTCGCCATCGCCTGTGCCCGCGAGACCCGGCAGCGGGACCTCGGCGAGATCGCCGGGGACGCCGTGCCGAGCTCCCGCGTCACCGCCGACGCCTGACGGCAGCCGGTGCCGTGCCCCGCTCACGAGGAGCGGGGCACGGGGCCGTTCCCGTCATCTCCCGGCGACCGCGGCGGACATCGCGTGCAGGCGCAGGGCCAGCTGGATCTCCAGGGCGCGGGCCGGGGACTGCCAGTCGGGGCCGAGGAGCCGGCCCACCCGCTCCAGCCGCTGGGCCACCGTGTTGACGTGCACGTGGAGCTCGTCCTTGGTACGGGCGGGGCTCATGCCGCTGGCGAAGTACGCCTCCAGGGTGCGCACCAGGTCGGTCCCGCGGCGCAGGTCGTAGGCGACGACCTGGCCGACGGTCCGGTCGACGAAGCCGTCGATGTCACGGCTGTCGGCGAGCAGGAGGCCCAGGAAGCCGAGGTCCTCGGCGGCCGCTCCCTGGCCCGAGCGGTGGAGCAGGCCCAGCGCGTCCAGACAGCGCCGGGCCTCCTCGTACGCCACGGCCACCCGGTCGGGTCGGTCGAGGAAGGTGCGGACCGGGGCGGAGGCGCCGACGGTGACCGGCTCGCGCAGGGTGCCGCCCAGGTTCCTGGCGGTCTGCCGGGCGAGGTCGGCGGCGCTCTCGCCGGGGCCGAGTGGCAGCAGGAAGACCGTACCTCCGTCGCGTGCCGAGGCGAGTCCGTGGCGGGTGGCGGCCAGGTGCGAGGCGGCCGACCACAGGCGCTGGCGGTCGGCACTGGCGCGGCGGCCTCCGTCGCCGTCCGCGTCGCCGCCGGCCCGGTCGATGCGCGCGGCCAGCACGACGTGCGGGGCCTCGCTGTCGGCGCGGAGCCGGGCGGCGCGCTCGCGCAGGAGGCGACGGTCGCGGTCGGGGGCGTCGAGGAGGTCGTCGAGGAGTTCGCCGCGTACCCGCTGTTCGGCCTCGCCCGCCGAGCGGCGGGCGAGCAGCAGCAGGGACGTGACGAGGGCGGCGCGTTCCAGGGTGCGCTGGTCGACCGGGTCGAGGTCGGGCTGCCCGTGGAGGACGAGGGCGCCGAGGGTCTCGCCTCCGGCGGAGACGGCGGCCACCCAGTCGTCGCCGTCGCGGACGGCGTGGCCGTCGGCGCGGCGGGCCGGGCCGGCGTCGGTCTCGGTGAACTCGACGGTGCCGCCGAGGACCTCGGAGACGGCGTCGGCCACGTCGTGGACGCCGCCGCCGTGCAGGACCAGCTCGGAGAGCCGGTCGTGGACCTCCGAGGCGCGTTCGATGACGCCGCTGTGCTCGCGGATGATGTCGTTGGCCCGTTCCAGTTCCGCGAGGGCCGTGCGGGTCTCGGCGAGCAGGTTGGCCGTGTCGATGGCGACGGCGGCGTGCGCGGCGAAGGAGCCGAGCAGCGCGACCTGTTCGCGTTCGAAGACCCTGGCCCTGCGGTCGGCGGCGAACAGGACGCCGATGACCTGGCTGCCGAGACTGAGCGGGACGCCGAGGATGGCGACGAGTCCCTCGTCGCGCACCGCCGCGTCGATGGTGCGCGTGTGCTGGAAGCGCGGGTCCTCGAAGTAGTCCTCGGTGACGTACGGGCGGGCGGTCTGGGCGACGAGGCCGCCGAGCCCCTCGCCCATCCCCAGCCGCACCTGCTGGAACCGCGCGGAGACCGAGCCCTCGGTGACGCGCATGTACGTGTCGCCGGCGGCCCGGTCGTTGAGGCTCAGGTAGGCGACCTCGGTGCCGAGGAGCGAGCGGGCGCGCTGCACGATGGCGCGCAGCACCGCGTCGAGGTCGCGGAGTCCCGCGAGGTCGTGGGCGGTGGCGAAGAGCGCGGACAGTTCCGCCTCCCGGCGCCGGCGCCCCTCCAGCTCGGCCCGGACGCGCAGGGCGAGCTGTTTGGCCTCTTCGAGTCCGGCCAGCTCCTCGGGGGCCGCGCCGCTCGCGCGGGCGAGCAGCACGGGCCGGTCGTAGGCCTCCGTCGCGGCTCCTCGGGCGAGGAGTTCCAGGTAGGAGACGTGTTCATGAGGCATGAACACAGGGATACCTGCCGTACCTGTGGTCGCACCACCCCTGTGGACGACCTTCACGCACCCCCCGGGTCAGTGGGCCGTCCATCCGCCGTCGAGGGTGAGGGAGGTGCCGGTGACGAACGAGGCCTGCGGGGTGCAGAGGTAGAGGACGGCCTCGGCGACCTCGTCCGGTTCGATGAGCCGCTTGAGGGCGGAGTCCCTGAGCAGGACCTCGGACAGCACCCGCTCCGGCGGGATGCCGTGGGCGGCGGCCTGGTCGGCGATCTGCCGTTCGACGAGCGGGGTGCGGACGTAGCCGGGGCTGACGCAGTTGGAGGTGACGCCGTGCGGTGCGCCTTCGAGCGCGGCGGTCTTGGAGAGGCCCTCCAGCCCGTGCTTGGCGGCCACGTAGGCGGACTTGAACGGGGAGGCGCGCAGCCCGTGGACGGAGGAGATGTTGACGACGCGGCCCCAGCCCTGGCCGTACATGTGCGGCAGCGCGCCCCTGATGAGCCGGAACGGCGCTTCGAGCATCACCGTGAGCACCGTGTGGAAGACGTCCGGCGGGAACTCCTCGATGGGGCGGACGAGCTGTAGTCCCGCGTTGTTGACGAGGATGTCGGTGCCGGCGGCGGACGCCTCGGCGGCGTCCAGGTCGGTGAGGTCGAGCAGCCGGGTCTCGAGGTCGCCCGGGAGCGCGGCGGCATCGTCGGCGAGGGTCTCCAGGCCTTCGGCGGCGCGGTCCACGGCTCTGACCCGGGCTCCGGCGGCGGCGAGCCGCAGCGCGCAGGCACGTCCGATGCCGCCGGCCGCGCCGGTGACGAGCGCGGTGCGGCCGGTCAGGTCGAGGGCGAGACCGGCCGCGCGGGGCAGGGGCGCGGCGGGGCCGGGACCGGGGGTGGTGAGGGGGGCGCTCATGCTCCGCACCCTATGAACGGGCCACTCCCCCACCGATGTGCTCCACGCCCATAGTTCAGCCGGTGGCTGTGGTGCGGAACCATGTGGGTTCGTCCGCGAGGGCCTTCTCGATCCGGAGCAGGGAGAAACGCTTCATCTCCGGCAGGTCGTCCACCTCGAACCAGCCGACCTCGGTGGACTCGTCGTCGTTGACCCGCGCCTCGCCGCCCACGGCCCGGCAGCGGAAGGACACGTCCATGAACTGGCACACGTCGCCGTTCGGGTACACGACGGGTTTGCGGAGGGTCTCGACCAGCAGGATCCGCTCCACCTCGCAGCGCACGGCGGTCTCCTCGTACACCTCGCGGACCGCGCAGTCCCCGGGCTGCTCCCCCGGGTCGACGATCCCCCCGATGACCGCCCAGCGGCCGTTGTCCGACCGCCGGCCGAGCAGCACCCGGCCCCTGTCGTCGAAGACGACGGCACTCACCCCGGGCAGGAAGAGGAGCTGGTGGCCCGCGGTCTCGCGCAGGGCGCGGATGAAGTCAGGGGTAGCCATGAACCGACCCTAGATCATCTACGGGTGCGCGCCCGATCGAGCGGGTGCGCCCCGGTCACTCCGCCGGGGTGCGCCGGGCCCGTACCGAGCGGAACGCCGACCAGCCGAGGCCGGCGGCCGCGAGGGCCGCGAGCAGGGCCTCGGGCAGGGTGCCCATCCGGGTCGCCGGGGTCAGGGAGGAGCGCAGCGGCACCTTCTCGACCAGGACGTCCGGGGTGAACATCCTGGTCTGCGCGACGATCTCTCCGTCGGGGCGGATGACCGCGCTGACCCCGCTGGTGACGGGCACGACCACCGACCGGCTGTGCTCGACGGCCCGCACCCGGGACATCGCGAGCTGCTGGTAGGTCATCTCGCTGCGGCCGAAGGTGGCGTTGTTGCTGGGCACGGAGATGAGCTGCGCGCCATGGGTGACGGTGTCGCGCACCGCCCAGTCGAAGGCCGCCTCGTAACAGGTGGCGAGGCCGACCCTGGTGCCGGCGAGGTCGAAGACGCCGACCTTCGTGCCGGGGCCGAAGTCACGGCTCACCCGGTCGACGTTGCTGTTGAAGATCCGGACGAACGACCGCATCGGGATGTACTCGCCGAAGGGCTGGACGTGCCTCTTGTCGTACGTCGCGACCGGTCCGCGGTTCGGGTCCCACTGGATGAGCGTGTTGCGGAGCTTTCCGGTCTCCGGCGTGACGACGGCGCCGATCACGGTGGGCACGCCGATGGCCCGGACCGCGCCGTCGATGACGTCGGCGGCGTCGGCGTTCGCGTACGGGTCGATGTCGGAGGAGTTCTCCGGCCACAGCACGAAGTCGGGCTGCGGCTCGCGGCCGGCCTTCACGGCCTCGGCGAGCTCGCGGGTGCGGGCGACGTGGTTGTCGAGGACGGCCCGGCGCTGGGCGTTGAAGTCGAGGCCGAGCCGGGGCACGTTGCCCTGGACCGCGGCGACGGTGGCGGTGCCGTCCTCGGCCGAGTCGTCGACGAGCGGCAGGGCGGCCAGGGCGCCGGTGACGGGCAGGAGCACGGAGAGCGCGGCGGCGGCGAGCGGGCCGCGCGGGACGGTGCCGGTGGCCCGGGGGGCGCGGACCTGCCGGAACGCCTCGTACAGGCCGAAGCCGCAGAGGGCGACGGCGAAGCCGAGGACCGGCGTGCCGCCGACGGCGGCGAGCGGCAGGAAGACGCCGTCCGCCTGCCCGAAGGCGATCTTCCCCCAGGGGAAGCCCCCGAACGGCACGCGCGCGCGTGCCCCCTCCGCGAGGATCCACACCCCTGCGGCGAAGAACGGCCACCAGGGAAGCCGGGAGACGACCGCGATGCCGAGGCCCGCGGCGGCCACGAAGAGCGCCTCGACGGCGGCGAGCGCGAGCCACGGGCCGGGGCCCACCTCCTCGCCGGTCCAGACGAGGAGCGGCAGCAGGAAGCCGAGTCCCGCGAGGTATCCGAGCCCGAAGCCGGCGCGCGGCCTGCGGCCCCGCAGGGCCCAGCCGAGCAGGGCGAAGGCGGGCAGCGCGAGCCACCACAGGGGGCGCGGCGGGAAGCTCAGGAAGAGCAGCAGCCCGGACAGCAGGGCCGCTCCGGGTCGGGCGAACCGCCGCAGCCGGGATCCCGGCGTGGGTGCGGTGTCGGCTCCGGACGCGTCGACGGGGGTGATGGTGGTGCTCACCTTGCGGAGTCTACGGGTCGTCCCTGTCCGTCCGGCGTCTGGTCCGACCTGCGGCGGAGCCGGTCGCCCGGTCCCGCGCGGGACCTCAGGCGCCGGTGGCGGCGGGCGGGGTCGGCGGCGTGTGGTGGAGGTGGTCCCTGATGACCCGGACGGCGGACTCGGCGTCGTCGACGGTGACGGTGAAGGTGCGTCCGTCGCCGAGGCGCAGGACCAGGCCTTCGCCGCGCCGGACGACGACGGCCGTGCCCATCTCGGGGCGCCAGCGGTAGCCCCAGCCGCCCCACTGGCGCGGGGTGACGCTCGGGGCGAATTCGGCGCCGACGATGTGGGAGAGGGGGATGCGCCGGCGCGGCAGCCCGATGTGCCCGCAGCGGACCTCCATGGCGCGGTCGTCGACCTTCACGGCCACGTGGACGAAGGCGAGGGTGCCGAAGAGGACGAGCAGTCCGGCCGCGACGCAGCCGATCACCGCCATGAGGAGGGGCGCGATGCCGGAGGTCCAGGGCGATTCGACGGCCAGGGTGATGCCGAGGGCCATGCAGGCGGCGCCGCCCGCGGCCGCGAGCCACTGGAGTCGGTTGGTCGCGCGGCCGGACCAGACGACGGGCGACCGCTCGTCGGCCTGCCGGGGCCGGTGGTGCTCCCTCATACAGGGAGGGTACCCAGGACCGCCGGACCCAGCGCGCCGGAGCGGTGTCGACCGCTCACGCTCGGTGAGCGGCGGCGGTCGCGGTGAGGAGCCGGCCCTCGGTGTAGGTGAGGGCGGTGACGGGGAGCGGGCCGGGCCGGCCGCTGAGCAGGACGGAGAGGGTGCCGGTGGGGTCCGCGTCGGGTGCCGGTTCGGCGCCGATGCGGCGCAGCGCCTGGGCGGCGACGGCGTCGGCGGAGCCGTGGAAGACGAGGGGCGGCAGCCCGGGCAGGCGGCGGGTTTCCAGGGCGGCGAGGACGCGCTCCTCGACCAGTTCGTAGTGGGTGCAGCCGAGGACGACGGCGCGGACGTCGGCCGGGGTGAGGTCGGCCGCGGCGGCGATGGTCCGGTCCACGGCGTCCTGGTCGGCGTGCTCCACGGCGTCGGCGAGGCCGGGGCAGGGCACCTCGGTGACGTCGGCGCCGTCGGCGAAGTCGCGGATCAGCCCGCGCTGGTAGGCGCTGCCGGTGGTGGCCGGGGTGGCCCAGATGGCGACCTTGCCGCCGCCGGTGGCCGCGGGCTTGATCGCGGGGACGGTGCCGATGACCGGGATGTGGGGTTCGAGGGCGGCGCGCAGGGCGGGCAGGGCGTGCACGGTGGCGGTGTTGCAGGCCACGATCAGCGCCTGGGGCCGGTGCTCGGCGGCGGCGAGGGCGACGGCGAGCGCGCGTTCCGTGAGGTCCTCGGGGGTGCGCGGGCCCCACGGCATGCCCTCGGGGTCGTTGGAGAGGAGCAGATCCGCGTCCGGCCGGAGTCTGCGTACCGCGGCCGCCGCCGGGAGGAGGCCGATTCCGGAGTCCATGAGCGCGATCTTCACCCGGTCACCCTAGCCGATGAGCCCCGTGAGCCCTTCGATCTGGGGCAGACTGCCGCGAATGAGCACCCTCGCCTGGTTCGCGACCGGCTCCCTCGTCGTCTGGGTCTGGCTGCTGCTGGGCCAGGGGTTCTTCTGGCGTACGGACCAGCGGCTCCCCCGGACGCCTCCCCTGCCTCCGGGCGACGGCGGCCGGGAGGGGGGCGGCTCCCCCGGAGCCGGTTCGCCGGAGCGGTGGCCGCGGGTGGCGGTCGTGGTCCCGGCGCGCGACGAGGCGGCGGTGCTGCCGCTGAGCCTGCCGTCGCTGCTCGAGCAGGACTATCCGGGCCCGGCCGAGGTCTTCCTCGTCGACGACGGGAGTACGGACGGCACGGGGCGTCTCGCGGGCGAGCTGGCCGACCGGCTCGGCGGGCTTCCCCTGACGGTCGTCTCCCCCGGGGAGCCGGAGCCGGGCTGGACGGGGAAGCTGTGGGCGCTGCGGCACGGGATGGCGCTGGCACGCGCGCGTGAGCCCGCGCCGGAGTTCCTGCTCCTGACGGACGCGGACATCGCCCACGATCCGCGGAGTCTGCGGCTGCTGGTGGCCGCGGCGGTGGAGAACGATCTGGACCTGGTGTCGCAGATGGCCCGGCTCCAGGTCGTGAGCGTGTGGGAGCGCCTCGTCGTGCCGGCGTTCGTCTACTTCTTCGCCCAGCTCTACCCCTTCCGCTGGATCAACCGCCCGCGGCCGCTGGCGACGGCGGCCGCGGGCGGCTGTGTGCTGCTGCGGACGGAGGCCGCGGTCGCGGCGGCCGTTCCGGACGCGATCCGGCAGGCGGTGATCGACGACGTGTCGCTGGCTCGCGCGGTACGGCGTTCGGGCGGCAGGATCTGGCTGGGCCTCGCGGACCACGTGGACAGCGTCCGCCCGTACCCGGGGCTCGGCGAGCTGTGGCGCATGGTGTCGCGGAGCGCGTACACGCAGCTGCGGAACAACCCGCTGCTCCTCGCGGGCACGGTGGCGGGGCTCGTCCTCGTCTACCTGGTGCCCCCGGCGGCGCTCCTCGCGGGGGCGGCGGCCGGGGACACCGCGGCCGCCTGGGCGGGCGGGACGGCCTGGGCGGTGATGGCGGGGACGTACCTCCCGATGCTCCGCTACTACCGGCAGCCGGCGTGGCTCGCCCCGCTCCTCCCCCTCACCGCCTTCCTCTACCTGCTGATGACGGTGGACTCCGCCGTGCGGCACCACCGGGGCAGGGGCGCGGCGTGGAAGGGCCGCACGTACGGCGCCGACCGCGTCTCGCGGCACGGCGGGTAGCGCCGTCCTCCGGCACGAGACCGCCGGCCGGACCGCCGCCGCGCCCGCCTGCCCGCGCGTCTCCGCCCCGCCCGCCGCCTACACGTCGTCGTCCGCGACCGAGAGGACCGCGTAGTCGTACATCCCGTAGGCCGGGGACATCGTGATGTTCGCGGCCCGCGGCCCCCTCAGCACGACCGACTTGACGTACATGTAGGGGCACATGACGGCCTCGTCCATGGCGGCGCGGTCCACGGCGGCCCAGATCCGGGCGCGCTCCTTGTCGTCGCGCGTCGCCGCGCCGCTGTCGAGGAGGGCGTCGATCTGCGGTGAGGCCAGCTCGCCGAGGTTCTGGTTCCCCGTCTCCTTGATCGCCCGCGAGTCGGCGATCTGCTGGAGGAAGCCGTAGCCGTCGGGGAAGTCCGCGGCCCAGCCGAACATCACGATCCCGATCTCGTGTTCCCGCACGTACGCGGGAACGCCGGCCGCCTTGGTGAAGTAGTCGCCGGAGGTGAAGGGGACGACCTCGGCCCGGATGCCGACGCGCGCCAGTCCCCGCGACAGGGCGAGCGCGGCGTTCCATTCCTTCCTGCGGTCCTCGCGTGCGGCGATCCTGGTGGTGAAGCCGTCCGGGAGGCCGGCACGGGCCAGTTCGAGCCGGGCCGCCTCCAGGTCCCCGGTGCCCTCGGGACCGACCGGGTAGCGGTCGAAGGGGTCGTACCCGACGACGGAGGCGGGCAGCAGGGTGGTGGCGATCTCGCCGGCGGGGTCGCCCCCGTAGGCGGCGAGCATCGCGGCCTTGTCGGTGGCGTACTGCACGGCGCGCCGGGCGTGCACGCTCTTCAGCGGGCCGACGTTCTGGTTGAGGCAGTAGAGCCACACGAAGCCGGTGCGCGGATTGTCCACGTGCTGTCGCAGTTCCGGATCGGCCAGCAGCAGTTCCTGGGTCTCGGGCTGCACCCCGACGCCGGCGAGGTCGATGTCCGCCTCCCCGTCGAGCAGGATGCGGTCGACCTCGGGGCCGCTCACGCCGAGGCGGACCGTGATCCGGTCGGGCAGGGCCGTCCGCACGGGGTCGGTCCCGGCGTCCCAGTGCGGGTTGCGCCGGAGCGTGAGCCGGCTGCCCGGTTCGTAGGTGTCGATGCGGTACGGGCCCGAGGACACCGGGTGGCGGTGGTACTCGGGGAAGGTGTCGCGCTCGCGCGGCACCGGGATGGTGGTGGGCAGCGCGGCGAGGTAGTCGAAGGCGGCGAAGGGCCGGCTCAGCCGGAAGACGAGGGTGCGGTCGTCCGGGGTCTCGATCCCTTCCGGACCCGTGAGGTACTGGCGGAAGTAGGCGGGCCCGCCGCGCGTGATCGCGGCGTCGTAGACCTCTTCGGGGTAGGCGGCCCGCAGCACCGCGTACTTCACGTCCTCGGACGTGACGGGCGTGCCGTCCTCGAAGCGGATTCCCTCGCGCAGCCGGTAGGTCCAGGTGCGGGAGTCCTCGGAGGCGTGGCCGAGTGCCTCCGCCAGGTCCGGCACGAGGCTCGGGGCGCCCTCGGCGTCGGTCGTGTAGCCGACGAGCGGGCGACCGATGAGCCGGATGAAGTTCCAGGTGTACGCGTAGTACGTGTCGGCGGGGTCGAGGGAGTCGAAGTCGTCGGTGCGGACGTACCGGAGCGTGCCGCCCCGGTGGTCGGACGGGTTCACGGTGCCGCGTGCTTGCGCGTTCGATGCCACGGGGGTTCCCGGCGCCTCTCTCGTTGTGCGGATGGTGTGGAAGGCTCGTCGTCCTGCGACGGTGGGCGCGTGACCACGCGTCAGGGCAGACGGGATGTCAGGGGGCGCGTCGGGTCGCCGGCCGTGCGTACCGGCGCCCGGCGGACGCTGAGTTCCCAGATGCTCCGGGTGCCGGCGTGGGTGAACCCGAAGCCGGTGTTGATGCGGAGCATGTGCGCGTTGTCCGCCGCGTTCCAGGTGTCCACGACGGTGAGCCGCGGCTCGGCGGCCCGGCACGCGGCCAGGTTGTGCGCCTTCACCAGCAGCCCCAGGGCCCGCCCGCGGTAGGCGGGGTCGACGACGGTGACGGCCTGGAGCGCGTTGTCCGGGTTGGCCCGTGTCATGGACAGCGCCGTCCAGGCGGCCATCCGCCCCGTACGGACGTCGACGGCGCCGCACTGGTAGGCGCGCCGGCCGCGGGCGATGCGCATGCGCTCGAAGTCGCGGATCCGGGACACCGCGTTCGGCTGGGGTTCCCAGCGGGTCCGTCCGGCCGGGGCCTCGGCGGAGAGGGTGGCCTCCAGGCGTGCGGCCTGCACGACCAGTTCTTCGGGAACCGTCGATCCCCAGAACCGCAGCCGCAGGGACTCCGGTGGCGGCGGGGGGCCGGGGGCGGCGTCCACCTGGAGCCGGAGGTGCTGGTAGCGCACGAGGGTGCGGGCGTTCAGGCCGGCGGCGAAGCGGTGCCCGGCGGTCGCCGCGGGGTCTCCCGGTCCGGCGTCCCCGACCAGCAGGACGCGTGAGCGGCGGCGGGCGGCGGCGCGGCCCCGGAGGAACTCCGCGAGGCGTGTCCCCACTCCCCGCCGGCGGAAGGCGGGATGCACGAGGAGGACGCTCGCGGTGACGGCGTCGGTGTTCTCCTCCAGCGGGAACTCCAGGCGCGCGGACGCGACGCACCGCCCGCCCTCGGTGTAGGCCGCCCACTCCTCGACCTCGGTGGCCGGAGGGGCGACGGCGAGGGAGCCCTCCAGGTCGGCCCGGCAGGGCCGGGGCAAGTGGGGGAGGTCGACGGCGTGGCCGGCCAGGCGCAGCCCGTACACGTCTCCGACCACCTGCCGGTCGGCGGCGTCGACGGCCTTGAGGCGGACCGTCACCGGGCGAGTCCCATCGCCTGGACGTCGTACAGCCCGAACGCGGGGTGCACGAACACGTCGGTGACGTCGGGATGCCGGTAGTGCAGCGTGCGGTCGTGGGCGATCGGCAGGATGACGGCCCGTTCCATGACCGTCTCCTCGACCCGCTGCCAGAGCCGTTGCCGGGCGACGGGGTCGGCGAGGGCCTGTGCCTCGTCGACGAGGCCTCGGACGACGGGGTCGTCGAGTTCGGCGAAGTTGAAGTTGCCGCCGCCGTGCTTGATCTGCCGGCCGTCGATCAGGGGGGCCAGGAAGCCGTACTCGGTGGGGTAGTCGGCTCCCCAGTCGGACACGCCGAGGCCGAGGCCGAGCTTCCGCACGGTGTCGGGGTGGCCCAGGCCGGAGCGGTAGTACGAGGCGGTGTCCAGGACTTCGACGTGCACGCGGATGCCCACCCGCGCGACGGCCTCGGCGAGGGTCCGCGCGACGAGCTCGAACTTGCCCGGCTGGGTGGCGATCCTGGTCTCGAAGCCGTCGGGAAGCCCCGCGGCGACGAGTTCGGCCCGGGCGGCCTCCAGGTCCCCGGTGAGGTCCGTGCCGCTGGGGTAGCGGTCGGCGCCGGTGTGCGAGGGCAGGGTGGGCGGGATCAGGCTGGTGGCGAGCGACCCGCCCACTCCGTCGCCGCCGCGCGCTTCGAGGAGCGCCGCCTTGTCCGCGGCGTAGAACACGGCGCGCCGGGCGTGGACGTCGTCGAAGGGGGGCACGCACGTCTGCACGGTGATGTACTGCAGGAATCCGGTGGCGGGGTTGTCGGACCGGGCCTTCAGGACGGGGTCGGCGAGGATCACGTCGCGTGCGGAGTGCTGGATGCCGCGGCCTTCGACGTCGATGTGGAACTCGCCCGCGATGAGGCGGCTGTCCAGGTCGTCGACGTCCACGCCGAACGTGACGGTCATGTCGTCCGGCAGGGCGGGGCGCAGCGGGTCGGTGGCGCGGTCCCACATCGGGTTGCGGACGAGGTGGAGGGAGTGTCCGGCGCGGTAGCTCTCGATGCGGTACGGCCCGGAGCACACCGGTGCCTTCTCGTACTCCTCGCGGGTGTCGTGGTGTGCCGCGACGGGGGCCGTGTTGGGCTGCGCCATGACGAAGTCGAAGTCCGCGAAGGGCCGCTTGAGGCGGAAGCGGAGGGTGTGGTCGTCCGGGCATTCGACGGCCCGGCAGTGCTGCCCGCCGTAGGGACCGCGGTAGTCGCCGTGGTCGAGCAGGTCGAGCAGGTAGGTGGGTCCGCCGGGCAGGGTGTCCTGCGCGAAGATCCGTTCCACGGCGTGGGCGATGTCCCGGGCGCGGATCACCTCTCCGGTCTCGAACCTGACGCCCTCGCGTATCCGGTACGTCCATGTCAGGCCGTCGTCGGAGACCTCGCCGGGACCGGTCGCCAGGTCGGGCACCACGGTGGGGGTGACCGGATCGGTGCCGAAGGCCATGAGGGTGCGGTGCATGGTCCGCTGCAGCAGCCACGACCACACGTAGTAGGTGCGTGCCGGGTCGAGCGAGTCGACGTCGGCCGAGGCCACCATGGCCAGCCGCCCGCCGGGCTTGCCGCCGGGGTTCGCCACGCTCTTGACGGCGCCGTTCCAGCCGGACATCAGCCGATCTCCTTCACGTACAGGTACTGCGCGGACAGGGAGCACCCGCGGGACACCTTGGCGTCCGTGGAGCCGATGCCGTAGTGGACCGTCTTGACGCCGTGTCGCGGGGCGTGGTCGGCGAGCGTGTAGTACAGCAGCTCGTAGTACAGCGGCAGCTTGCCCACGGCCGCGTAGTCGAAGCCGGCGCGGTGGGCGAACCAGCTGTCGCCGTGGGAGAGGATCAGGCCGAAGCCCACGACGTCTCCGTCCAGCACCGCCCTGGACACGAGCGCGCGGTCGCCGAGGCGCTCCGCGGCGGCGCTGAGGACGGCCTCGGAGCGCCGGGGGTCCCAGCTCGTCATGCCGTACTTGGCGAACAGCTGGGTCTCCAGGGCGGCGAGCCGCGGGATGTCGGCGGGGTCCAGCGGGTCGAGGGTGATCCGCAGGTCCGAGGCCTCGATGTGGCGCCGCTCGGAGCGCACCCGTCGCGAGCGCCGGGCGGGGAGCGCCAGCGCGTAGTCCATGAACCCCTCCCCCGGCAGGGTGAGCGAGGCGAACTGCCCGGAGACGTGCGAGAGGTAGCCGCGTTCTTCGAGCACGGCGCGCTGGATCCGGTCGGACGCGTCCACGTACGGGAGGCAGATCGATCCGCAGCCGTCGCGGGCGGCGAGGCGCTCGGCGTGTTCGAGGACCGTGTGCGCCGTCTCCGCGCCGGCGTCGGGGCTCAGCATCAGGCGGGTGCGGCCCAGGTGCCGGCCGCCGCCCATCAGCGACGGCATGAGGCGCTCCATGTCGCCGAGTCCGGCGAGGACCTCCGCGGCGCCGTCCATGGCCTCTTCGGCGCAGTGCCGCACCAGCAGGTCGGTGCGGCCCAGCGACCACGGGGAGTCGAGGGTGGCCCGCACCATCGGCAGTGCGGCCAGCACGCGGTCGTCCGCCCGGGCGGTGAGGTAACCCATCCACGCTCCGGCGGAATCCTGCAGGACGCGCATCCAGTCGGGGCTGAGGAAGAAGTCCTCCGCCCCCACGAGCGCGTCCCAGCCGGCCTCCCGCGCGTCCTCGGGCGTCTGCCATTGGTCGATCACCACTGCACTGGTCACGGGGCAGATCCTCTGTCGCGGTGGTCTCCGCCCGCTCTCGACCCACTCCCTGGCGGCCCCTGATAGCGGCCTGAGAGAACGGCGAGAGAACGCCGCCGCAGGGTGAGTCCTGATCCCGTCATCCCGTGAACAGGAGAACCGTTCCATGTCCCGTGTATCCACCGGCCCCAGTGAGCAGCCGACCACCGCGCACGCTCTGCTCAAGCGCCTGCGCGAGCACGGGGTCGAGAAGGTCTTCGGCGTCGTCGGCCGAGAAGCCGCCTCGATCCTGTTCGACGAGCAGGACGGCATCGAGTTCGTCCTGACCCGTCACGAGTTCACCGCCGGGGTCGCCGCCGACGTGCTGGCCCGCATCACCGGCCGTCCGCAGGCGTGCTGGGCCACCCTGGGCCCCGGTATGACCAACCTGGCCACCGGCATGGCGACCAGCGCCCTCGACCGCTCCCCGGTCATCGCGATGGCGGCGCAGTCGGAGTCGCACGACATCTTCCCGAACGACACCCACCAGTGCCTCGACCTGGTCAAGATCGCCGAGCCGATCTCGAAGTACGCCGTCGAGCTGGAGCGCCCCCACGAGATCACCGACCTGGTCGACTCGGCCGTGTCGGCCGCGATGACGGAGCCGGTCGGCCCCTCCTTCATCAGCCTCCCGGTGGACCTGCTGGGCTCCTCCGAGGGCATCGACCTCGACAAGGACCACGGTCCCGCGCTCACCCCCGAGAAGCCGATCACCGCGATCCAGCCGGGCTGGGAGAAGCGCGCGGACCAGGCCGTCGCCCTGGTGCGCGAGGCCACCAACCCCGTGTTCGTCGTCGGTGCCGCCGCGATCCGCGCCGGAGCGGTCCCCGCGATCCGCGCGCTCGCGGAGCGCCTGAACATCCCCGTGATCACGACGTACATCGCCAAGGGCGTCCTGCCGCACAAGCACGAGCTCAACTACGGCGCCGTCACCGGCTACATGGACGGCATCCTGTCGTTCCCGGCCCTGGAGTCCCTCTTCGGCCCGGCCGACGTCATCCTCACCCTCGGCTACGACTACGCCGAGGACCTGCGCCCCTCGATGTGGGAGCGGGGCGGCGAGAAGAAGACCGTCCGCGTCTCCCCGACCGCCAACCCGGTGCCGCGGATCTACCGCCCGACGGTGGACGTCGTCACGGACGTGCTCGCCTTCGTCGAGCACCTGGACGCCGGCACCGCGGACGTGGAGGCGAAGGACCGCCACGAGATCTCGGCCGTGCGGGAGCGGATCGCCGAGCTGCTGTCCGACCCCGATTCGTACGACGACGGCATGCGCGTCCACCAGGTGATCGACTGCATGAACTCCGTCATGGGCGAGACCGCCGAGGACGGCGAGGGCACGATCGTCTCGGACATCGGCTTCTTCCGTCACTACGGTGTGCTCTTCGCCCGCGCCGACCAGCCGTACGGCTTCCTCACCTCGGCCGGCTGCTCCAGCTTCGGCTACGGCATCCCCGCCGCCATCGGCGCCCAGATGGCCCGCCCCGGCCAGCCGACGTTCCTGATCGCCGGCGACGGCGGTTTCCACTCCAACAGCGCCGACCTGGAGACCATCGCGCGGCTCAACCTGCCGATCGTCACGGTCGTCGTGAACAACGACACCAACGGTCTGATCGAGCTGTACCAGAACATCGGTCACCACCGCAGCCACGACCCGGCGATCAAGTTCACCGGGGTGGACTTCGTGCAGCTGGCCGCGGCCAACGGCGTCGAGGGTGCCCGGGCGACGACGCGCGAGGAGCTGCTCGCCGCGCTGCGCAAGGGCGTCGAGCTGGGCCGCCCGTACCTCATCGAGGTGCCGGTGAACTACGAGTTCACCGCCGGCGGCTTCGGAGCGCTGAAGATCTGACATGACACAGACCGACCTTCCCGCCGCCTTCGGCTTCCTGGCCTCCGCCCACACCGGTGGGGGCTCGATCCCCGCGGCAGTGTTCGCCACGCGCGGCCGGCACACCCGGCTGTCCGAGCGGCTGCGCGCGCAGAGCGTGGACGCCGTTCTGGTCCATCCCGATGCCGGTCCGTCCGGTGCGCACGCCTCCGACGGGGACATCCTGGTGTTGTTCGCCGGGGAGATCTACAACCGTGACGAGATCGACGACACCCTGGGCTCGCCCGCGGACGCCTCGGACGCCGAACGGGTCTCCGGTCTGTTCGAGAAGTACGACCTCCACGCGTTCCGGCTGATCAACGGCCGGTACGCGGCGCTGCTGGCGTCGGGCACCCGGGTCCTGGCGGCCACGGACCACGCGGGCTCGGTCCCGCTGTACGTGCGCCCCGAACCCGGCCACGTGCTGGCCGCCACCGAGGTGAAGGGACTGGCGGCGGCCGGGGCGGCGGTCCGCGGCGCCCCGGTCCCGGGGGCCCGCCGCATCCGGCGGATCCCCGGCGTCCACCAGGTGCCCGCCGGGGCGGTGCTCGACGTCCGCGTGGACACCGGTGAGGCGACGGTGCACCGCACGTGGATGCCGCCCGTGCACCGGCTCCTGACGGTGGAGAACGAGGCCCTCAACAACGTGCGCGCCGCGCTGGAGAAGGCCGTCATCCGGCGGCTTCCCGACGGCGGCAGGCCGCTCGTGGTCCTGTCCGGCGGCATCGACTCCTCCGCGGTGGCCGCGCTGTCCGCCAGCGTGGTCACCGCGGGGATCGACACCCTGTCGATGGGGACGGACGTCTCCGACGAGTTCCCGCAGGCCCGGGTGGTCGCGAGGCATCTCGACTCGCGGCACCGGGAACTCACCGTCGACACCCGGGACCTGCTGGCCCTGCTGCCGCACACCGTGCACGCGGCCGAGTCGCTCGACCCCGAGGTCATCGAGTACCTGCTGCCGCTCACCGCGCTGTACCGCCGCATCGACGGGCCGCCGCGGAGAGTCCTCACCGGGTACGGGGCCGACATTCCCCTCGGCGGCATGCACCGGGAGGACCGGCTGCCGAACCTGGACACCGCGGTGGCGTTCGACATGGACACCTTCGACGGGCTGAACGAGATGAGCCCGGTGCTGTCGACGGTGGCCGGCCACTGGTCCACCCATCCCTACTGGGACCGTGAGGTACTGGAGCTGCTGACCGTCCTCGAGGCCGGTCTGAAGCGCCGGTACGGGCGGGACAAGTGGGTGCTCCGGGCCGCCATGTCCGACCTGCTGCCCGCGGAGACCGTCGCCCGCCCCAAGCTCGGCGTGCACGAGGGCTCGGGGACGACCGCGTCCTTCTCTCTGCTGGTCCGCCAGGCCGGCGCGGCGGAGGAGGACGTGGCGGCCGTCAAGACGCGGGTCGTCCAGCAGCTGTTCGACCTGACCGTGGTGGGCGGTGTCCACCCGGACGAGATCGAGGTCGAGGAGATCATCGGGAAGATCCTGGCCGAGGGCAGGCGATGACCGCATACGAGGGGTTCCAGGGCAAGCGGCTCGCCGTCGTCGAGTCGATGCTGCACGACGCTTTCTACTCCGGCATCCACCGCGCGCGGGACTTCGGCTGCGAGGTGTGGCTGCTGGTGCAGGGCGAGGAGTGGTACACCGGCGGCGGGCGTCCGCTGGCCGAGCATCCGCTGGGCCGGGTCGACCGCGTCCTGCACGTCGACACGCACGACTGGCGCGCAGTGGTCGACGTCCTCACCGACGACGACGGAAAGCCCCTGGTGGACGGCATCCTGTCGTTCTCCGACTACCACACGGAGGTCACCGCCCGGGCGGCCGAGTCCCTGGGACTGCCCTCCCAGGGGCTGGAGGCCGTCCGCGCGGCCAACCACAAGCACCTGCTGCGGGCGGCGCTGGCCGACGACCCGGCCAACGTGCGGTGGCGGCTGGTGACCTGCGCCGAGGAACTCGACGAGGCGATCGCCCACGTCGGGCTGCCCCTCGTCGCCAAGCCCCCGTCCGAGGCCATCTCCTACGGCGTCCGCAAGTGCGCGACCCGTGCGGAGGCGCTCGACGCGTGGCGGGAGCTGTCGGACATCCGGCAGTCCCTGAGGGGGCAGCCGCGTCCCGGCCACGTGCTCCTCGAGGAGTTCGTGCGGGGCACCGAGGTCAGTGTCGAGTCGATGACCGTGGACGGCGTCACGCACTTCTTCGGCGCCACCTCCAAGTACCTGCACAAGCAGACCATGCTGGAGGAGGCCCACTCCTTCCCCCTCGCGCTCGAACCCGGCGTCTGGGACGCGGTCCGGTCCTGCGTGGACCGGACCCTGCGGGCGATCTCGTACCGGCAGGGCCCGGCCCACACCGAGGTGATGATCACCGAGGACGGGCCGCGCGTCGTCGAGGTGAACCCCCGGCTGCCGGCCCACATGATCTCCACGATGGTCACCGACGTGTGCGGGACCAACCCCCACCTGGACGCGAAGCTGCTCGCTCTCGGTCTGGAGCACGCACCGGACGGAAAGCCCGGTCAGGGGGTGGCGGGAGGGGCCGCCGTGGTGGTGCTGTTCCCGGACGAGAGCGGCGAGTTCACCCACATCGAAGGCCTCGACGAGGCGGAACGGCTCGGCGTGTCGGTTCGCCTGCACCACGAACCGGGCGACCTGGTCGCCGAGAGGCTGGACAACTCGGCCTCCGTCGGCTTCGTCTACGCCCACGGCGACACCGCCGAGGACGCGCTGGACAAGGCCCGGAGCGCGGCGGCACGCATCCACATCCACACCCGAAGGACGGCACCGTGAGCGGTCAGATCAACTCGAGCGTCTCGCCGCGGTACGCGCAGATCCCCACGTTCATGCGGCTTCCGCACGATCCGACGCCCCGGGGGGCCGACGTCGTGGTCATCGGGGCGCCCTACGACGGCGGCACCAGCTACCGTCCCGGCGCGCGGTTCGGCCCCCAGCAGATCCGCACCGAGTCCGGACTCATCCACGGCGTCGGCATCGACCGCGGCCCCGGTGTCTTCGACCTGATCAAGGTCGTCGACGGCGGCGACATCGACCTGACGCCCTTCAACCAGCACATCGCCATCCAGACGGCGCAGGAGCACCTGTCCGCGCTGCTCGCGGACAACTCGGCCTTCCTCATGCTCGGCGGCGACCACTCGCTCACGCTGTCCGCGCTGCGCGCCGTGCACGGCCGGCACGGCCCGGTGGCCGTCCTCCACCTCGACGCCCACTCGGACACCAACCCCGCCATGATCGGCGGGGAGTTCCACCACGGGACGCCGTTCCGGCACGGCATCGAGGAAGGGCTCATCCAGGCGGACGCCATGATCCAGCTCGGCATCCGCGGGCACAACCCGAAGCCCGACAGCCTCGACTACGCGCGGGGTCACGGGGTGCGCGTCGTCACCGCGGACGAGTTCGGCGACCTGGGCGTGAAGGCCACGGCGGACCTGATCAAGGAGCGGCTCGGAGACCGGCCGGTGTACGTCTCGGTGGACATCGACGTCTTCGACCCCGCGTTCGCCCCCGGCACGGGCACTCCGGCCCCGGGCGGTCCCACCAGCCGGGAGGTGCTCGCCCTGCTGCGCACGGTCGGCGAGCTGAACCCGGTCGGTTTCGACGTGATGGAGGTGTCGCCGGTGTACGACCACGCCGGCATCACCAGCCTGCTGGCCACCGAGGTCGGTGCGGAGCTGCTCTTCCAGTACGCCCGCGCGCATCAGACGAAGAAGACGGAAGAGGAGAGGTAGAAGAATGGCCATTCTGGACGCCACCGAGCACCAGGAACATCTGCTGTCGCTCACGTCGCGGCTGCCCGACGTGCCTCGCCAAGACCTGTACGGCTTCCTGGACGCGGCGCACAAGCTCGCGCAGGAGCTGCCGTACGAGATCAGCGACACGCTCGACGCCTTCAACCAGGTCGGCAACGAGGACGGTTACCTGCTGATCCGCGGGCTTCCGGTCGAGCCCGACGACAAGCTGCCCACGACGCCGACGAGCACGCCGGCGCCGGTCGAGCGCGGTCGCCTCAACATGGAGGCGTTCCTCGCGATCATCGGCCGGCGGCTCGGTCTGCACACCGGCTACGCGGAACTGCGTTCCGGGACGGTCTACCACGACGTGTACCCCTCGCCGGGCGCGCACCACCTGTCGTCGGAGACCAGCGAGACCCTCTTGGAGTTCCACACCGAGATGGCCTACCACACGCTGCAGCCCAACTACGTCCTCCTGGCCTGCTCCAGGGCCGACCACGAGCGCAAGGCCCAGACGCTGGTGGGCTCGATACGCAAGGCCATCCGGCTGCTGGACCAGGAGACGATCGACCGGCTCTACGACACGAAGCAGCCCTGCGAGGTCGACGTGGCCTTCCGCGGCGGCGTCGAGGACCCGGGCGCCATCGCCAAGGTGAAGCCGCTGTACGGGCCCAAGGACGACCCGCTCCTGGGTTACGACCGCGAGCTGCTCAAGCCCGTGGACGGTCCGGACGCCGACGCCGTGGCGAAGCTGTCGCAGGCGCTCGACGACGTCACCGAGGGGGTCTTCCTGACTCCGGGCGACCTCCTGATCATCGACAACTTCCGTACCACGCACGCGCGTACGCCGTTCTCACCGCGCTGGGACGGCAAGGACCGCTGGCTGCACCGGGTGTACATCCGCACCAACTCGCACGGCCAGCTCCCCACCGGCGGCGAGCGCGCCGGTGACGTCATCACCTTCACCCCGCGCCGGTAGTCCCGACGCCGGAACGTCCGGTCCGGGGCAGGTCGCACCTGCCCCGGACCGGACGCCACCGGGCGGCCCCTCGGTCCCCCGCTCCCCCGGCTCCCACCCGCCGGCTCCCACCCGCCGGACCCGGCCCGCCGGACCCGACCTCTCGGTCCGTTGCCGGTCCGGCTCTCGACCCCGGCTTCTCGGTCCGTTGTCGGTCCGACCCCGGCTTCTCGGTCCGCTGTCGGTCCCGGCTCTTCGGTCCCGGCTTCTCGGTCAGGAGTCGCTCGGCGCGGTCGTCGCGGCGGCGACCGCCGTGCCCGACGTCCGGTGCAGGCTCAGCATGCCGAGGGACAGTGCCACGGTCAGGGCCGCGAGCAGCCACCACAGGCCGGCGGCCGCGTGGGTGAGCAGGAAGGCCACCAACAGCGGCACGATGGCGAGTGACAGCCCGACGAGCACCTGGTTGAAGGCCTGGTAGACCCCGAGTTCACGCTCCGGAGCGAGTTTCACGAGCAGCACCGACAGCGCCTGGGTGGCCAGGATCTCCCCCAGCGTGTAGATCGCCACGCCCAGCAGCAGCAGGGGCAGCAGCGCCCCGAAGGGAAGCACTCCCGCCAGGCCGAGCACCGCCAGCATGGCGGTGTGCAGCACGCTGCCGACGGCGATGACCCGCAGCGGCGCCCGGCCTTCCACACGGCCGGTGATCGGGAGCTGGAACAGCACCATCAGCACGGTGTTCACGGCGAAGACCATTCCCACCGTCCACGCGGGCGTGTGCAACTCCTCGATCAGGTAGACCGGAAGCCCCACCTCGGTGGCCACGATGACCGTGATGAGAAGGAAGTTGGCCAACGCGACCCGCAGGAAGAGCCCGTCGCGCCAGGGACCCCCGGTGCTCGCGGTCTTCTGGGAGCTCGCCTGTCGCACGGCCGCGAGCGGCAGGTACATCAACGCCGCCAGGGCGAAGCTGGCCGCGTTCAGCAGGCCCATCGCGATGTAACCCGAATCGTCGTCGACTCCCACGAACATGAAGCCCGCCAGCAGACCGCCGAAGCCCATGCCGAGGTTGAACGAGACCCGGGTCAGGGCGAGCCAGAGCCCGAGCTCCTCCTTGGGCGCGACCCCCGCGGCCAGCACCGGCATGGAGATCTGCTCCGCGCGCTGGGCCACCGCCGCGACGACCGCGAGAGCGACGAGGGTCACGATGTGGTGGACGAAGAGGTATCCCACGAAGACGCCCGCCCGCACGAGCGCGGCCACGATCAGCACGGTCCTCGGTCCCCAGCGCTGCACCAGCCGCCCCACCATGAAGACGGCGGGCAGGGCGATCAGCGTGGCGACCGTGAGGCCGGCGCCCACGGTGGTGAGCGAGAGGTCGGTGACGGCGACGAAGAACAACAGCTGATACGGGTAGAAGAAGCCGGTGCCCGTCGCGTTCACCAGGGCGGCCGCGCCGAACCAGCCGACTCCTTCGCCCCGGGGGATGGACCGGACGCGCTTCGTGGCCTCCTCACCCGAGGGGGGCACACGTGCACTGTCGTCGGTCCTGCGCCCGGTGCTCACAGCGGATCTCCTCCGGAAAACGATGACGCGTGTGCGGATAACGCCGCGTGCAAAGGTGGCTGACTTGTCGTCAATCGGGGTGTTAGCCTGCTGTCCTGACGGAGAATCGCCTGGGCCAGAGTGCGCAGGCCTGGCCCTGGGTCGATCCCCAGTTCCTCGGCGAGGGTCTGTCGCACGCCATGGAAGACCTCCAGGGCGTCCGCCTGGCGACCCGACCGGTAGAGCGCGAGCATGAGGTCGGCGTGAAGGCTCTCCCGTAGCGGGTAGTTGTCGACGAGTTCGAACAGCTCGGGAATCACCTCCTCATGCCGTCCCAGCTGCAGTTCGAGGGACGCCCGGTACTGGAGCGCGACGATGTGCTCCTCCTCGAGGCGGGTGGACCAGCTGCGCAGGCCCTGGTGCGTGAGGTCCGCGAGGGCGGGGCCGCGCCACAGTTCGTGGGCCGAGCGCACGAGCCGCGCCGCCTCGTCGAGCTGGCCCCGGCGGTGCATGGCGCGGGCCTCCGCGACCTTCGCGCGGTAGCTCGCCACGTCGACGGAGCACACCTCACTGTTCAGCCGGTATCCGGTGGCACACGACTGGACCACGTCGGCCGGGGCTCCGGCATTGATAAGTGTCGTCCTGAGCATCCATATACCGGTCTGCACCTGCCCCATGACGGTTCTGGGGGGCTTGTCGAACCACACGGCCTTGATCAGGTGGCCGGCGGCCACGACGCGCCCCGACTGGAGTGCCAGCGCGGCCAAGATTCCACGCTGGCGGTGGCCGGGAACGGTCACGACGTGCGAGCCGACCCTGACTTCGAGCGGCCCCAGCACGGCGATGCGAACAAGCGGAACGGGCCGGGGTCTGACGTCTGCGGCATCTCTGTCGTGTGCACTGTCTGTGTCATCGGTGAACATCCTGGGACCCTTCACGTGGTGACGCGCGTCGACCGCGACCGGTCGAACTGTGCGTGAGAAGTAGACGGAAGGCGCTAGGGGTGTGTCAATGGAGGCCCGGACCAGCGCATTGTTTGGCTGATTTCTTTCAGAGACGGTCAGGCCCTCCACGGGACTCCGGATGTCGGACAGTGTTCGCGTGAGAGCGGACGCGCGGTGAGCGAGGAAACCCGGGCGTGTCGACGCCGCGGAGTCGACGAGCGCCGCCCCCTTCGCACGCCGGGACGGGCCCGTCGTCGTAAGCGGACGGAGCGCGCCGCGTTGCCGACGTGATCGCGCAACGCCCCGCGAACTGCGCTTCGTTGACCGTTCGGCACACCGTCCGCCCGCCTCCGGCAAGCGACTCGGCGCCCTGGAATATGCCAGAGGAAGCCGCTGTTCGCGCCCGAGAACGATCGCGGGCGCGGCGGGACCGTCCCTCCGGGTCGCGCTCGGCCGCCGCCGAACCTGCGGACCCCGACCGCGAGGCGACGCGCGACGCGCTCCGTACACCCGTCGCCTCTCGCCGTGGTGGAGGCCCGCGCGACCGTCGACGTCATTCCGCTACGGCTCCGCTTCCCTCACGAGCGGGCGATGTCGAGCGCGGCAGGGTTTCGGCCAACCGGCGTCACGGCGCGAGGCGGCGAACCGGACATGCCCTCGTCGGCGCACCTGAGGGCGCCACGCGTCCGCCTCGCCGCGCAGCCCATATGACCGGTTTCCGCGACCGTGCGGCATACCCTGTGCATCTGCCCGATCGCACGACGTCACCGGTGGAGGGTGCATGCGGCAACGTCGGCGGACGGCCCCGGAGGGTGCGGCGGCGGTCGGCTCGCGGGGGCCGGTGAACCGCGTCCGCGCGGACGCCCGACGCCCGCCGCCGGAAGGGCTGCTCCTGCAGTGGCTCGGAGTCGCCGGCTGGGAACTCCGCTTCGGGGAGATCCGGTTGCTCTTCGACCCCTACCTGAGCCGCATGCCGTTCGAGGCACCCGACGGATCGGTCGACCCGTCGCTCCCCCTGCGGTGGGACCGGAAGGCCGTCGCGTCCGTGGCCGACCGCCACCTCGCGGGCCCACCCGCACTGGTCCTGGTCAGCCATGGACACTTCGACCACGTGGCGGACGTACCGCAGCTGCTGGCCCACGGGGACTGGGCCGGCCACCGGATCCGCACCCTGTGCGACGAGACCTCCCACCACCTGCTCACCGCCCTGGGCACCCCGGACGCCCGACTGGCCGACGTGATCCGGGTCCGGGGCGGCGAGCACCTCCGTTTTCCCGGCTTCACCGTCGAGGTGCTGCGCAGTCTGCACAGCCAGTTCACCGACCACGGCTACTTCGCCCCCGGCACCCGCATCCGCCCGCCCCGCGCACCGCGGACGATCGGGGATCTGGTCGAGGGCCTCACGCTGGCCTACGTCGTGTCCTTCGACGACGGGCCTTCGGTCTACCTCTCCGGCACGAGCAACCTCGCCGAGCGGGAACTCACCGGTCTGCGCCCGGACGTCGCGGTCGTCGGCATGACCTCGCACAGCGGTGTCCACCGGTATCTGGACCGGCTCCAGAGTGCCCTGGGCGAGCCACCGGTCCTGGTGCCGAGCCACCACGACGACATGCTCTCCCCGCTCCTGGGGCCGGACGGCGCCGGGCGGGCAGGGGGCAACGCCGGCCGGTCGAGCGCGGCCCTCGCGCTGGAGGACGCGGCGGCGGCCCGCGGGGCACACGGAACGCGGGTCGTCGACCCCACTCCGCTGAGGCCGTTCGACCCCACGCCGGTAACGCCGTTCGACCTCACCGCCGCGACCGACAAGAAGTGACGCTCCCTCAGATCGGTCTGGCCGTCGGCACCGTGTGACCGAGGCGGGCGGTGGAGCGGTCCCTCGTCGGCCGGTTCGAGGGGCCGCCGAGGAGGCAGCGCGGCACACCCCACCACCGCGGCGCGCTCTGGCTCAGCTCTTGCCGGGCTCTCCGGCGACTCTCCTTTCAGCGGGGGCCCGCATCGCACCTCGCCCGGCCCAGGGCGATGACCTGCGAGGACGCCCGGAGCGGCGCGACAGCCGGCCGCCGGGAGCGTTGCGGGGGGCGCGTGAAGCGCATAGCTTCTGCACGTCCTGACGCCTCGCCCTCCACGACGCCTGATGCCCAGACGATTTCACGGCGGTGCCATGCAGCTCAGCAAGTTCCGCGGCGGCGTGACCCGGCCGGCCGGACCGCCCGGGCGGTTTCCCGGCCTTCGGCAGCTGCTGGTGGCACAGTCGCTCAGCCAGGCCGGATTCGTGGTGCTCAACCTGGCGATGCCCCTGCTCGCGGCGACCGGTCTGCGCGCCACCCCTTTCCAGGTGAGCCTGGTCGCCGCCTCGCAGACGGTCGCCTTCCTGCTGATCGGGCTGCCGGTGGGCGTCTGGGTCGACCGGATGCGCAAGCGGCCGGTCATGATCGTCGCCGACCTCGCCCGGGCCGTGGCACTCGCCGCGGTTCCCGTGCTGTGGGCGCTGGACGCGCTGACCGTCGCGCACCTGTGCGCGGTGGCGTTCGTGGTCGGTGTCGCCACCGTCTTCTTCGACGTCGCCGACCAGAGCTACCTGCCCCATCTGGTCGGCTCCGAAGGGCTGGTGACGGCCAACGCGCGCCTCGTCGTCGTGGACCAGACGGCCGCCGTGGCCGGGCCGGGAATCGCCGGTCTGATCGTGCAGGCCATCGCGGCGCCGGCGGCCGTACTGGTGTCGGCGGTCGCCTACGTGGGCTCGGCGCTCTGCGTCACCCGCATCCAGGACCGGCGCCCCGAACAGGTCGACGGGACGCCGCGCGACCCGCTGGGCCGATCGATCCTGCAGGGGATCCGGTATCTGTGGGATCACCCGGTACTCCGCTGGTTGGTGGCGTGCTCCACGACCATGACCTTCTGCTGGAGCATGGGCTACGGCATGCTCCTCGTCCTGCTGGCCCAGGACCTGGGAGTGCCCGCCCTCACCCTCGGCCTGCTGTTCACGGCGGGTGGCGTGGGGGGGCTGTGCGCGACCGCGGTCGTCCGGCGCCTCGTCGAGCGGCTCGGTGACGGCCGGGCTGTCGTCCTGAGCGTGACCCTGACCGCTCCGTGCACCCTCCTCGCGGGACTGGCGGGGTCCGGAGCACGGCTCGCGTTCGTGGTCTGCGCGCAGTTCGCCTTCGCGGCGGGACTGGTCGTCTACAACGTCGCGCAGGTGAGCTACCGCCAACGCACCGTGCCCACGCACCTGTTGGGCCGCGTCAACGCGACCGTCCGCTTCTTCGCCTGGGGCGCCCGACCCCTGGGCGTACTCCTGGGAGGCGTCCTCGCCGAGTTCCACGGCGCCCGGTCCGCCGTCTGGGTGGGCGCCGCCGGGACGGCCCTCGCCTCTCTCTGGCTCCTCTGTTCCCCCCTGCGCGGCATGCGCGTGCTCGCGTTGCCCTCGTCCGAGTCGTCCGTCACCAAGGAAGCGCCGTGAACGACAACGTCACCGAACCTTCCGCACCGCAGAGACTGGTGTGGATCACCACCCCCGACAACTACGACCCGCAGGTGCAGGAGCGGCTGCGCCGCGAGGGCTCCGAGCGCGTCGACATGCTGCGCGCGGCGGGCTTCGAGGTGCGCATCGCCCATTCCTGCGACATCGTCCCCGCCTGGAACGGCTCCCCGCGCCTCCTGTGGCAGAAGGAGGACCTGCTCGCGGAGTACGCGGGATTCCTCGTCACCTCCTGGTCGTGGGACCCGGCCATCGCCCGGCACCTCGAAGCCGTCACACGGACCATCCGGGCCTCCGGCTCCGTCCTCCTCACGGACGGGATCCTGGACCCCGAGGTCCTCGGCCTCGACAAGCTGGCGATGTACCACCACGCGGCCGCGGTGGGGGCCCCCGTGCTGCCGACGGTCTCGGTTCCCTTCGGGCGCTACGCCCGGCGCGCCCTGGACGCCGTGCACACGGAGTTGCCGGAGGGCCCGTACGTCGTGAAGCCGCGCTCCATGGCCATGGGCTTCGGGGTGCTCAAGGCGGACACGACCCAGCACCTCTCCTCGGCGATAGACCTGCTGACCCCCGGGGGTCTCGGCTGCCTGATCCAGCCGCACGTGGCCAATGACGGCGACGTGCGGGTCTACGTGCACGAGGGCAAGGTCATCGCCGCTCTGCTGCGCGAGCCGACCGAGGAGGCGTACCTGGCCAACGTGAGCCAGGGGGGAAGCGGGTCCGGCTACGCGCCGCCGGCCGAGGTGGTCGAGCTCAGCGAGCGGCTCGCGCTGAGCCTGGAAGCGGACTACCTGTGCGTGGACTGGCTGATCACCGAGGCCGGTTACGTGTTCAACGAGTGGATGACCATCTCGGCCGCGTACGAGGACCTGCCCGACGCGGACCGCCGGCGCGTCGCCGACGCGCTCGTGCGGCACATCCGCCGCCGCCTCGACGCGGGAGCGCCCCGCCCGGCCTGACACGCGACCCTCGCGCCCGACGCCGTTCGGCGACACCCGCAGCGCCCACCGACCGACCCCGGCATCACGCCGGGGTCGGTTTTTTTGCGCCTCCTCCGCTACGCCCCCTCCGCGGCCGGCGCGGCCCACCGGGTATGCGATCACCCCCATCCTCACTGCGCCACTAACCTGCGCTTGCACTTATCGCGCGCCTGCAATTATTGTGGGAGCTCGTTAGGAGCCCTCTCAAGCAATCCAGGAAGGCCGGGCCCATGCCCCTCGCACTTCTCGCCCTGGCCGTCGGTGCCTTCGGCATCGGCACCACGGAATTCGTGATCATGGGCCTGCTGCCCGAGATCGCCGCCGACTACGGCGTCACCATCCCCACGGCGGGCCTGCTGGTCACCGGCTACGCGCTCGGCGTCGTCATCGGTGCGCCCGTCCTGACCGTGCTCGGCAACAGGGTGAGCCGCAAGCGCATGCTCATGGTGCTGATGGGCCTGTTCGTGCTCGGCAACGTGATCTCGGCCCTGGCCCCGTCCTTCGGGGTGATGCTGACCGGGCGCGTGGTCGCCTCGCTCGCGCACGGCTCGTTCTTCGGCATCGGGTCCGTCGTCGCCGCCGGCCTGGTCGCGCCGGACAAGAAGGCCGGCGCCATCGCCACCATGTTCACCGGGCTGACGATCGCCAACATCGTGGGCGTGCCGCTGGGCACCTTCATCGGGCAGGCGGTCGGCTGGCGCACTACCTTCGCCGTCGTCGCGGCGCTCGGCGTGATCGGCCTGCTCGGCATCGCCCGGCTCGTGCCGGCCATGCCGCGCCCCGAGGGCGCCCGGCTGCGCGGGGAACTGACCGCGTTCCGCAACCCGCAGGTGCTGCTCGCCATGGCGATGACCGTCCTCGGCTTCGGCGGTGTCTTCGCCGCCATCACCTACATCGCGCCGATGATGACGGAGGTGACCGGCTACTCCGACGGCGCCGTCACCTGGCTGCTGGTCCTCTTCGGGGTCGGCATGTTCCTCGGCAACCTGCTCGGCGGGCGGTACGCGGACCGCGCCCTGATGCCCCTGCTGTACGCCACCCTCGGCGGGCTCGCGGTGGTCCTGGCCCTGTTCCCCGTCCTCGCCCACGACAAGGTCCTCGCGGCCGTCGCCGTCCTGCTCGTCGGCGCGCTCGGCTTCGCCACCGTCCCGCCGCTGCAGAAGCGCGTCCTCGACCAGGCGCACGGCGCGCCGACGCTGGCCTCCGCCGTCAACATCGGCGCCTTCAACCTCGGCAACGCGCTGGCCGCCTGGCTGGGCGGACTCGTCATCGCGGTCGGCTTCGGCTACACGTCCCCCAACTGGGTCGGCGCCGTCCTCGCCGCAGCCGCCCTGGGCCTCGCCTTCCGGTCCGCGGCCCTGGAGCGCCGCACCCCCGCCGCTCCCACCGCGGACACCTCCGACCCCGCTGCCGTCCGCACCCCCGCACTCCACTGACCTCCCCCGGCCCCGCCGCCGTCCGCACCCCCGCACTCCACCGGCCTCCCCCAACCCCCTTCCAGGAGAAGCACCATGAGCACGACCACCCTGACCCCGCTGACCACCGCCGACGCCGAGACGCTGATAGCGGCCGCGCGGGGCGCGGCGGAAGCCGCCGGAGTGACGGTGAGCGTCACCGTCCTCGACGCCGGCGGGCACCTGCTGGCCTTCCGCCGGGACGACCGGGCGGTCCTGATCTCGGGCGAGACCAGCACCCGCAAGGCGTACACCGCGCTCCAGCTCGACGCCCCCACGGCCGACCTGGTCGACCTCGTCAAGCCCGACGGCCCCTTCCACAGCCTCTCCACCGCTCTCGACCGGCCGCTGCTCTTCATCGCCGGAGGCGTTCCCGTCCACCGCGACGGCCGACTCGTCGGCGCCGTCGGTGTCGGCGGCGGCGCCCCCGAGCAGGACCACTCCTTCGCCCTCGCCGCACTCGCGGAGCTGTCCCGATAACCCGCACCCCCCGCGGGCCGCGTCCCGGGCAGACCGTCCGGGGCGCGGCCCCGCGCCCGTCGTCACCCGCGCCTCTTCCGCCGGTCCGGTAAGCGCGGGCAAAGCCGAGAACGGGGGATCGGGCTTCCTGGAATGGGAGTTGGGACAACAGGAGGCCGGAACAGGGATCGGGACACGCCCGCTCGGCGCATTGCCACTTTTCCGACGGGGCATTCACCTGCGTCTAAACGCGGTTTTCTGTTACTCCCCGAAGAAGGCGGTGTGAAGGATGTGGATGCGGTCCCGAGAACCGGTGAACGGCGGCGGCACCCTCTGCGGTCGCGGCCGGAAGTCCCGTTCCGGCGAATGTCGTGGCAGGTGTCGCCCTTTGTAGCGCGTCCGTCACTTCTCGTTGACCGGGGCACCCTCGGGAAACCGCGACGTTAACGGGTTCTTTATCGAGGTTTTGGCAGGTCAGGCGGACAAAACCAGCGTAAATCGGATGACCGCAAGAAGGGGGCTCCCCAACCAGCACATCGTGGGCTTAACTTATGTGCCATGACCTCCCCCCGCTCCACCTATGGAGGCGGTTACTACACCGCGCCGTCCTTCCCGGACACCCCGATCTACGACTCCCTGGTCGCGGAGCGGGGCACGCCTCAGATCGCCCCGATCCGAGTGCCCGCCGCCTACGACACCGGCAGCAGCTTCCCCGGAAGCGGCTCGTACCTGCCGGCGCTCCCCGCGGCTCTGCCCGCCCTGCCGGCGGCGCCCAGCCCGCAGCCCGCCCCCGCGTACGGCGGCGGTTACGGTTACCCCCAGCCCTCGCCGCAGATGGCCCCCGTGCCCCTGCAGCACGCGCCGACCCCGTACATCCCGCAGCAGCAGGTGGCCCCGCGCGGCTACCAGACGGGCTCGTACCCGCAGCAGGCCCGCCAGGCCCCCGCGGGGTACGAGGCGATGCGTCCGGCGGCACCCCGGCCCGTGCCGGCCCCCGCGCCCTACGACGACCCGTACAACCGTCCCTACCAGGGCGGGGGTTACTGACCGGCTCCCCGCACCGGCCGATGTCGGGCCGGGGCGGCTGGCAGGATGACCGCATGTCCACTCCTGTTCTCCGCTCCGTCCACGTCCACCCGGTGAAGGCCATGCGCGCGCTGGCGCCCACGGAGGCCGAGGTGCAGCCCTGGGGGCTGGCCGGGGACCGCCGCTGGGCCGTCGTCGACGCCGCGGGCAAGGTCGTGACCCAGCGCCGTCACCCCCGGATGGCGCTGGCCACCGCCGAGCAGCTGCCGGACGGCGCGATCGCGCTGTCCGCGCCCGGCCACCCGTCGCTGACGGTCGAGGTCCCGGACCCCACGGCCACGGTCACGATGGAGATCTTCGACAAGTTCGTGGAGGCGGTGCCGGCCGGCGCCGCGGCCGCCGCCTGGCTGTCGGCGTACCTGGAGTGCGAGGCCACCCTCGTGCACATGGACGCGCCCGAGCACCGGCGCCCGGTCGACCCCGCGTACGCGCTGCCCGGCGAGACGGTGAGCTTCGCCGACGGGTACCCCCTGCTCGTCGCCGCCGCCTCCTCGCTCGACGCCCTCAACTCCCTCATCGCGCGGGGCGACCACGCCGACGAGGGCCCGCTGCCGATGAACCGCTTCCGGCCGAACCTGGTGATCGAGGGGACCGCGCCCTGGGCGGAGGACGGCTGGACGCGGCTGGCGGTCGGCGAGGTCACCTTCCGCGTCGCCCGGCCCTGCGGCCGCTGCGTCGTCACCACGACGAACCAGCGCACCGCCGAGCGGGGCAAGGAGCCGCTGTGGACCCTCGCCCGGCACCGCAGGAACGACGGCCGGGTGATCTTCGGCCAGAACCTCGTCCCCGAGCACACCGGCACGGTCCGCGTCGGCGACGCCGTGAAGATCATCGACTGAGTCGGCCGTCCGGCAGGCGGGGAACCCTCCCCCGGGACACACTCGTCGGAGCCGCGGCGAACGACGAGGGGGTTCCGAGCGCGCGGCCACCGAAGTCCGGCGCCGGCGACACCTTCCCGCTCCGGACGGACCGGCGGAGGCACCAGGTGGCGCCGCCCCTGCGGCGGGCGCGGCCCGCGCGCACGCGGTGATCGCCGGTCTGATGGCCGGTCTGATGGCCGCCGCCCTCGCCGGCCTCCTCGTGGAGGCCGTCCGCCGCCTCGCGGTGCACCGCCTGGCACTCGGCCGGTACGCCCGCCTCGACCGCGCCCCGGCCGCGACCGGGGCCGGACGGGCACCGGCGGCTGAACCACCGCCCGGCGGCGCCGAACGGTTTCCGAACGTGCCGACCGAGCCCGATCGTCCCGGACCGCTGCCGACCGTGCCCGACCACCTCGGACCGGCCCCACGACCCGTCGGCCCCGTGCCGCCGCGCGCGCTACGGTGGGGCATCGGATCAGCGGCGAGGCATGAGGCGGGGGCAGGACACACCCATGGCACAGGGCACGGTCCAGGTGACGCACACCGGCACATCGCGGTGGCGGCGCCGCACGGGTGAGTACCCCTCCCTCGCCGCCGCCCTGGAGGCCGCGGGCGACGGGGACGTCCTCACGGTCGCGCCCGGCACGTACCGGGAGAACCTCGTGGTGCGGCGGGCCGTCACCCTGCGCGGCCCCGAGGGCGGGGTCGGATCGGTGCGGATCGCGCCGCCGGACGGGGTGCCGCTGACGCTGCGCGCGTCCGTCACCCTGCAGGACCTGCACATCGAGGGGCAGGACGTGGCCGCGCCCGCGCTGCTGGTCGAGGACGGCACGCCCGAACTGCTCGACCTGCGGATCATGACCCGCTCGGCCGCCGGGATCGAGGTGCGGGGCGCCGCCCGGCCGACCGCACGACGCTGCACGATCGACAACCCGGCTGGCGTCGGCATCGCCGTGCTCGACGGCGCGGGCGGGGTGTTCGAGGAGTGCGAGGTGGTCTCCGCCGGGCAGGCGGGCGTCTCGGTGCGCGGCGGGGCCCACCCCCGCCTGGAGCGCTGCCGGATCCACCACGCCTCGGGCGCCGGGATCGCCGTCACCGGCGAGGGCAGCGGCCTGGAGGGCGTCGGCTGCGAGGTGTACGAGATCAAGGGCGCCGGCCTCCAGATCGCGGCCCGCGCCACGGCCCACCTCACGGACTCCTCGGTGCACCGCACGTCGGGGGACGGCATCACGCTCGACACGGACGCCGTGCTCACCCTCTCGGACTGCGACATCCACGACGTCCCGGAGAACGCGGTGGACCTGCGGTCCCGCTCGGTCCTCACGCTGACCCGGTCGACCGTCCGCCGCTTCGGCCGCAACGGCCTGTCGGTGTGGGATCCGGGGACCCGGGTGGACGCCAACCGGTGCGAGATCCACGACAGCACCGGCGACTACCCGGCGGTGTGGGTGAGCGACGGGGCGACCGCCGTCCTGGAGGCCTGCCGGGTGCACGACGTGCCGGACGCCCTGTTCGTCCTCGACCGCGGTTCACGGGTGGACGTCGTCGACAGCGACCTGTCGCAGGTGCGGAACACGGCGGTGTCGGTGAGCGACGGGGCGACCGCCCAGCTCGACGACTGCCGGATCCGGGAGGCCTCCACGGGCGCCTGGTTCCGGGACCACGGCAGCGGCGGCACCCTCGGCGGCTGCACGATCGACGCCGTGCAGACCGGGGTCATCGTCACCAAGGGCGCCGACCCCACGATCGACCGGTGCACCGTCACCTCGCCCGCCGAGGCCGGTTTCTACGTGTCGGCGGAGGGCCGCGGCTCCTTCCACGGCTGCCGGGTCACGGGCAGCGGCGGGTACGGCTTCCACGTGACGGACGGCTGCCGGACCGTACTGCGCAAGTGCCGTACGGAAAGGTGCGCGCGCGGCGGCTACGAGTTCCCGGAGGAGGGCGCCAGCGCGGAGGAGTGCACCAGCGACGAGAGCGCGGTCCGGTCCTCCGTACCGGACGGCGGCACCGTCCTGACGGCCACGCAGTCGCCGGGGCTGCTCGGGTCGGTGCCCGTGCCGCGCGCGCAGCCGCCGGTCACGGCGGCACCCGCGGCGCCCGCGCCGGAGGCCCGCTCGTCGCAGGACGTGCTCGGGGAGCTGGACGCCCTGGTGGGTCTGGACAGCGTCAAGCTGGAGGTGCGGACCCTCACCAACATGATCGAGGTGGGGCGCCGGCGTCAGGAGGCCGGGCTCAAGGCCGCCTCGGTCCGCCGCCACCTGGTCTTCACCGGGAACCCGGGCACCGGCAAGACGACGGTGGCCCGGTTGTACGGCGAGATCCTCGCCTCGCTCGGCGTCCTGGAGCGCGGGCACCTGGTGGAGGTCTCCCGGGTGGACCTCGTCGGCGAGCACATCGGCTCGACCGCGATCCGTACGCAGGAGGCCTTCGACCGGGCGCGCGGCGGCGTGCTGTTCGTCGACGAGGCGTACGCGCTGTCGCCCGAGGACTCGGGGCGGGACTTCGGCCGGGAGGCGATCGACACCCTGGTGAAGCTGATGGAGGACCACCGGGACGCGGTGGTGGTCATCGTCGCCGGGTACACGGCGGAGATGGAGCGGTTCCTCACCGTCAACCCCGGTGTGGCGTCCCGTTTCTCACGCACCATCACCTTCGGCGACTACGCCCCGGACGAGCTCCTGCGGATCGTGGGACAGCAGGCCGACGAGCACGAGTACCGGCTCGCCGAGGGCACGGACGAGGCGCTGCTCGCGTACTTCACGAAGCTGCCCAAGGGCCCGGCGTTCGGCAACGGGCGCACGGCGCGCCAGACGTTCGAGTCGATGGTGGAGCGGCACGCGGGCCGGGTCGCCGCGCTCGCTGACGCGAGCACGGACGACCTGACCCTGCTCTACCCGGACGACCTGCCCGAACTCCCCTGATCCAACGCCTCGTTCGGTCCGCGCTGCTGCGGCAGGAAGGGTGTGAGCCGGTCGAGGAGCGCCGCGCGCCGCTCCGCGAACGCCGGATCGGCCTGGTAGTCGGAGTGCCCCAGGATCGGTTCCGGCAGGGGATGCCGGCGCGTGCGGCCGTAGGCGACCGGGTCGAGGAGGACCCCCGCGTCGACGGCGGGGCGGCCGTCCTCGGCGGGCACCCGCACGGGGCCGCCGATGGGATCGGTGGCGCGGTGGAGGTTGCTCCAGCAGTGGACCGTGCGGTGCAGGCCGCGGAGCGCCTCGGGACCGAAGTAGGCGGGGAACCAGCGTCCGTAGAGCCGCTCCAGAGGTGACCCGTACGTGAGCAGCGCGACCCGGCCACGCGTGGCCGGCGGCAGCTGCCAGACGGCGGCGGCGGCGAGGACGCTGCCCTGCGAGTGACCCGAGATCACGAGGCGGCCGCCGGTGCTCGCGGTCCAGGAGCTCATCCGCCAGGTGAGGTCGGGGACGGCCCGTTCGGCGTAACAGGGCGGCGCGAACGGGTGGGCCGCGCGGGGCCAGAAGGTGCCGACGTCCCAGAGGATGCCGATCGTGCGGCGCGCCGAGGCGTCCCGGTAGGCGCGCCGGCCCCAGGTGACGAAGAGCAGGAAACCGAAGCCGATCATCCAGGAGCCGAGTGCCTGGGTCGCCGAGGCGAGCGAGGCGATCGCGGGATGGGCCCCGTCGAAGGCCCGGCCGGGTACGTTGCCGCTGGCCCAGGCACCGGCGACGGAAGCGGCCCCGAGGAGCAGGGTGGCGCCCGAGACGACTCCGACGAGGACCGGCGCGGAGTCGGTGAGCCCCGCACGGGCCCGGCCGGACGCGATCTGCCCGGTACGGACCGGGTCGCGCTCCGCGGCAGCGGCGTAGTCGTCCTCGACCTCCCGCCTCAGCCGCCGGGCGGTGAGCACGGTCCGCACGGCGAGGAGGGCCGCGGGCACGAGCAGCAGCAGGAGCAGCAGGGGGATGACGGACGCCTGCCAGCTGAGGAGCACGGGCGGCCCCATCCGGGGCCCGTCGCCCATGCCGGGAGTGGCCGGGCCGTCGAGCCAGTCGGCGACGCGCTGGGCCACCCCGCCGGACATGACCCCCGCCAGGGCACAGGCGAGCATGGCGACGGCGGGACCGCCGAGGCCGCGCAGGGCGGTCCGCGGGTCACGGCGGGGTCGCCGGAGGAGCAGGGCGACCACGCCGAGGACGACGACCAGGCCGCCCTGGACGACGGTGAGGGCGCCGAACACGGCGTCGCCCGGGAGGGTCCCGGAGGAGGTCCAGCCGGGCCGGGACCAGCCCGCGTGCAGCGCGGTGAGCACGAGCAGGACGAGGGAGACGCCCGGCAGCCAGGAGACCAGGGCGTGCTCGACGCGCAGGTCGAGCCTGCTCTCGCTGCGCCCCCTGCGGCAGACGACCCAGACGACGAGGACGGCGAGCACGGCGACGGCGGCCCGGAGGACCCAGCCGAGGACCGGCCGCGCCCCCGGAGCCCCCGCGTCGTGGCGGGCGGTGGCCGTGGCGAGGGCGGCCGCGACGGTGAGGAAGCCGGCGGCGGTGTGGGCGGCCCTGAGGCGGGCGACGAGCCGGCGGCCGTACCAGAAGCCGGGGCGGCCGAGAGCCGGCCGGAGCTCGGCGGGTGTCGGGTCGGCCTCCGCGCCCTCCCCGCTGTCGGCGGTCTCGGTGTCGGCCCGCGGCTCCGGCACGGGCGCGTCGTCACCCGTGGGCGGGCGCTGGGCCTCGTAGGCGCTCCAGGTCCGGTTGGACAGGTACCAGAGGAGGCTTACCAGGGCGACCGGCACCACAGCCGCGAGGACCAGGCGCCGGCCCGGCCCGGACCACCAGCCGCCGCGCCCGGCGGAGAGGAAGCCGAGCCAGGAGTGCGCGTCGGCGCAGGCGGCCGTCCCCGCGCACTGCCACGCCGTCAGGTCGAGCGCGACCTCGCACGCCGCGGCGGTGAGCAGCACGGTGAGGGTGAGGGCGACGAGGCGGACGAGGATGCCGTAGAACCGGACGAGCCCCGGCATGTTCCGGGCCGGAGGGCGCATCCAGTGCGCCAGGTTCGCCACCATGAAGGGCAGGAGCAGCAGCCAGAGCGCGCGGGCGCCGTCGCCCGAGGTCAGATTGGACCAGCAGTACGCCTCCGGGACCGGGCGGGCCGCGTACCGCTCCGGGTGGTCCTCGGCGTCGAGGTCCGCCCCGCGCCGGTACACGGCGGCCGTCCGGTCCCCGGTGATCCGCACGGTCCTGGGGTCGTCGAGCATGTCCTCGGGGGTGGCTCCGCCGACTCCGTGGACGAGGAGTTCGAGTGCCGCGCCCCCGCTCTCCGGGGCGGGTGTGGCAGGGGACACTGAGGCGACTTCCTCTCGGGGTGGGAAGATGCGACGTCGGCAACAGGATCGCGGACGGTCGCACCGGTGCGCACCGTCCCTCACCGAATCCGACACCCATCCCCTTGTCTTCTGCGGAAGGACCGGCCCCGGCGGTGACTGACAACCAGAACCTCCTCGCGGAGCAGCGGCGCGCCCTGATCCTCGACGAGGTCCGGCGGCGCGGCGGTGTCCGGGTCAACGAGCTGACCCGGCGGCTGAACGTCTCGGACATGACGATCCGTCGCGACCTGGACGCGCTGGCCCGGCAGGGCATGGTGGCGAAGGTCCACGGCGGCGCCGTTCCGGTCGTCGAGGCGAGCACCCACGAGCCGGGGTTCGCGGCCAAGTCGGTGCTCGAACCGAGCGCCAAGGACGAGATCGCGCGGGCCGCGGCGGCCCTGGTCGCCCCGGGCACGGCGATCGCGCTGTCCGGGGGCACCACCACCTTCGCGCTCGCCCGGCACCTCCTCGACGTGCCGGACCTGACGGTGGTGACGAACTCGGTGCGGGTCGCGGACGTCTTCCACGAGGCCCAGTCGGCGGGCTCCGGAGGCGAGTCGCGGCGCGGGGCCGCGACGGTGGTCCTGACGGGCGGCGTGCGCACGCCCTCCGACGCCCTGGTGGGTCCCGTCGCCGACCGGGCGATCCGCTCCCTCCACTTCGACCTGCTCTTCCTCGGCGTGCACGGCGTCTCGGTGGAGGCCGGCCTCTCCACGCCGAACCTCGCCGAGGCCGAGACCAACCGCTGCCTGATGCGTTCGGCACGCCGGGTCGTCCTCGTCGCCGACCACACCAAGTGGGGGACGGTCGGCCTCAGTTCGTTCGGCGACCTCGGCGAGGTCGACACCTGGGTCACGGACCGCGGCCTCCCCGACGGCGTACGCGCCGAGGTCGCCGAACACCTGCCGGGCGTCCTCGTGGCGGGCGAGGACCACGCGTGACCCTCTTCCGCCTCGAGCGGACGGCCCCCCTCACCCCGGAGGACGCCTGGCGCCGCCTCACGGACTGGCCCGCCCACGCCCGCCAGGTCCCCCTCACCCGCACCCGGGTCCTCACCCCCGGCCCGACCGGCCTGGGCACCCGCTTCACCGCCCGCACCGGCATCGGCCGCCTCGCCTTCGACGACCCCATGGAAGTCGTCCGCTGGGACCCCCCGGCCGCCGGCCGGCCCGGCACGTGCCGCCTCGCCAAGTCCGGCCGAGTCGTCCTGGGTTGGGCCGAGATCGAGGTGGCGCCCGCGCCGGGAGGCGGCTGTCGGGTGCGCTGGACGGAGGACCTGTCCCTGCGGGGCCTGCCGCGGCTCTTCGACCCCCTGCTCCGCCTCGCCTCCCACCACCTCTTCTCCCGAGCCCTCACCGCCCTCCTGCACCACCCCTGACCCCCGACCCCACTACGCGCCCGCGCCCCCGTCGCAGGCTGCGCCCCCGCCCCGCCCGCTGCGGTCCCCGTTCCGCCGGGGTCCCGTTCCGCCGGGGTGCCGCCTTGTGGGCCATCGCTCCGCCGGGGCGATGCCCACCCCCGTACCTCCGCCCACCGCGTTGTGGGCATTCGCTCCGCCGGGGCGATGCCCACCCCCGCGCCCCACTCCGTTGTGGGCCCTCGTTCCGCTGGGGCGGTGCCCACCCGCAACCGCCGGTGCCCCGCGTTGTGGGCAATCGTTCCGCTGGGGCGGAACGGGTGGGCACAACGGACGGCGCCCTTTGCCGGGCCCAGGCTTCCGGGCCTGCACCCGCACCCCGTGTGCGACGCCGTAAAGGTGCGGGTCCAGGCACAGGGGGCGGAGGCGCCGCCAAGGGTGCCGTCCCGTGTGCCCACCCGTCCCGCCCAGCGGGACGATCGCCCACACGGCGGGTGGGCGAAGGCCCACACGGCAGCGGGCGAGAGGCCACACGGCGACGGGCACGGGGCCACACAGCAGCGGGCGCGGGCCCACACGCCGGCGGGCGCGGCGGGCGGCGGCCCAGGCGCACGGGCCCCCCACGGGGCGAGGGCGCGGGGCCACACGGCAGCGAGCGCGGGCTCACACGCCGGCGGGCGCGGGGCCACGCGGCCACGGGCACAGGGCCACACAGCAGCGGGCGCGGGCCCACACGCCGGCGGGCGCGGCGGGCGGCGGCCCAGGCGCACGGGCCCCCCACGGGGCGAGGGCGCGGGGCCACACGGCCACGGGCACAGGCCCACACGCCGGCGGGCGCGGGGCCACGCGGCCACGGGCACAGGCCCACGCGGCGGCGGGCGCGGCCCACGTGGGGACGGGGGCGGGCCCGAAGCGGTGCGGGACCGCGGGGGGTGGGAGGTTGACGGGGGGTCAGATAGGGTGCGGCGACCGCATTCCCCGGGAGGATCCATGGCACGCCGACTCAGGCCGGTGGAGCTCGACTTCACCGCATCCGCCCCCGTCCGTCTGGTGTTCGCGGCGACGCTCGCCGCACCGCCCGCCGCCGTCTTCCGGTCGCTGGCGATGGAGGTGGGGAGCATGCCGGCGTGGTTCACGGCGGTGACGTCGGCGGTGCAGAGGGGCGGGGACGGGGCGGGGCGGACGGTCCGGCTGAGGGGCGGGATCGTGTTCGAGGAGACGATCCTGGCCGCCGAGCCGGACGTCCGCTACGCGTACCGGGTGGACGAGACGAACGCGCCGGGGGTGACGGCCATGGCGGAGGAGTGGTTCCTGGCGCCGGCGGGGAAGGGCACCCGGATGCGGTGGACGATGGCCGTCGAGGGCCCGGCGCCGCTGCGCCTGGCGCTGCGGGCCGCCGGGCCGGGGGTGGGGCTGTCGTTCCGGGACGCGGCGCGCCGGCTCGACCGACGGCTCACTCCGGCCAGGCCCCCGTCGCCAGGAAGCGCTCGATAGCGGCGGTGTACGGGGTGATGTCGAGGCCCTGGGCGGCCAGCCAGTCGTCGGAGTAGTACTTGTCGAGGTAGCGCTCGCCGCCGTCGCAGATGAGGGTGACGACGCTGCCGGTGCGTTCCTGCGCGACCATCTCGGCGACGATCTTGAGGGCGCTCCACAGGCCGGTGCCGGTGGAGCCGCCCGCCTTGCGGCCGATCGCGCCCTCCAGGGCGCGGACGGCGGCGACGGTGGCCGCGTCGGGGACCTTCATCATGCGGTCGACGGCGCCGGGCACGAAGCTCGGCTCCATGCGGGGGCGGCCGATGCCCTCGATGCGGGAGCCGCAGTCGGCGGTGGCGTGCGGGTCGTTGTGCGTCCAGCCGTCGAAGAAACAGGAGTTCTCGGGGTCGGCGACGCAGATGCGGGTGTCGTGCTGCATGTAGTGGACGTAGCGGGCGATGGTCGCGGAGGTGCCGCCCGTCCCGGCGGTGGCCACGATCCAGGCGGGCTCCGGGTAGCGCTCGAGTCTCAGCTGCTGGTACATCGATTCGGCGATGTTGTTGTTGCCGCGCCAGTCGGTGGCCCGCTCCGCGTAGGTGAACTGGTCCATGTAGTGGCCGCCGGTGCGCTCGGCGAGGGCCGCGGCCTCGTCGTACATCGTGCGCGAGTCGTCGACGAAGTGGCACTGCCCGCCGTGGAACTCGATGAGCCGGCACTTCTCCGGGCTGGTGGTGCGGGGCATGACGGCGATGAAGGGCACGCCGACGAGCTTCGCGAAGTACGCCTCGGAGACGGCGGTCGAGCCGCTGGAGGCCTCGATGACGGGCTTGCCCGGCCGGACCCAGCCGTTGCAGAGCCCGTAGAGGAACAGGGAGCGGGCGAGCCGGTGCTTGAGGCTGCCGGTGGGGTGGGTGGACTCGTCCTTGAGGTAGAGGTCGATGCCCCACTTCTCGGGCAGGGGGAAGCGCAGCAGGTGGGTGTCGGCGGAGCGGTTGGCGTCGGCCTGGACCTTGCGGACGGCCTCCTTGAGCCAGGTCCGGTACGCCGGGTCGCTGCGGTCGACGTCGACGGTCACCGCCGCGGCGGTGACGCTTCTGCCCGCACTGTTCTCCATGGTGCTCATCCGTGCTTCTCCTCGGTCGCTGCCAGGGTGCCCCACTGCCGACGATACCCCTCTCACCTGGGCAAACGTTCCCTTTGGGTATCCATAGGGATGTCTTGCGGGAGGGCTACTGGTGCGGTCGCGGACGGCCCGGCACACTGGTAGCGACAACCGGGTGAAAGGGACGGATCGACATGGCGGAACCCGAGTTCACGGCGCGGGGGGTGCGGATCGCGCGCTGGCCCCGCTCGTTGACCCGCGCGGGCGAGGTGCGGATCGAGGACGGGCGGCTGGCCCTGCTCACGAGTTACGGCAGCGAGATCGACAGCGCCCCGGTGGGGGCGGTCCGGGCGGGGCGGCCGTGGTTCGCGAAGTCCGACGAGGCGGTGGCCACCGTGAACGGCACCCGGTACCGGCTGACGCTGCACCGGGACGGCGACGACGGGGAGACGGCCGAGTCCGGGCGCTTCCTGGCCGCGCTCAAGCGGGCGGCAGGACGGCGCTGAGGCGCCGCGCACGCCCCTGACCTGGCACGGATCGCCGCGAGTTGCGGGCTGCTCACCGCTGGTTCACCCTGGAACCATCTCACCATCAGTCATCGGCGGTGACATTGTGTTCCGGTCGCCGCCCTGCTGTACCGCATGAGGAATCGGGATCTTCGTCTTCTTCCGGACTACTTCGGGGAGTCGCAGCCGTGATCAGCGAGCCGAGCAGGTATTACGCGGTGGAGCTCCAGGCCCTGCCGTCGCGGATCGGTCAGGTCCGCAGGATCGTCTCCGCCCATTTGCGCCACTGGCATCTCGACGCCCTGGTCGACCACGCCGTGCTCGGTGTCACCGAGCTCCTGAGCAACGTCCACCGGCACGCGCAGCCGGACAAGCGGTGCACCGTCGAGGTCGAGCTGCTGCTCGACCGGCTGACGGTCTCCGTCCGGGACCACGACCCCCGCATACCGGAGGCCGCCGACCCGGAACCGCTCGACGGGCTCGACGGCCTCGACGTCCTCGACGCGTACGAGCGGCTCGCGACCTCCGGTCGCGGTCTGGCCATCGTCGGTGCCGTGAGCGAGAGTTGGGGCGTCCGCCCGTGCGGGGCCGACGGCAAGGTCGTGTGGTTCACCCTCACGGCGCCGCCGACCGCCGCCCCGGTCGAGGCGTGCGCGCACGCCGTGTACGGCGCCCCCGCCGAGGGCCCCCTCGCCGGCTACGGACGCTTCCCGGTCGGCGCGCCGCTCAGCACGCCGATCGACCCGGTCCTGACCCCGCTCGCGGCCCGCTCGGTCCTGGTGGGCTGAGCGGGCCGGACAGCCCGCTCCCGCCGCGTGGTCGTGCGGCGGGCCGGGCGCGGAGGTCAGCGCACCGGCCGGTACGTCGCGATGATCACTCCGCTGCTGGTCGGGCGGGCGCTCACCAGCTCCAGCCTCTTGAGGGCGGAGTCGTCCGTGAACAGCTTCCTGCGGCCCTCGCCGGCCACCACCGGGTGGATCAGCAGGACCAGTTCGTCCAGCAGGTCCCGCTCGAGGAGCGAGCGCACCAGGGTCGGGCTGCCGGCGACGGTGATGTCCTTGCCCTCGCCCTGCTTGAGCTTCTCGACGGCGGCGGTCAGGTCGCCGTCGACGAGCGTGCTGTTGGCCCAGTCCTCCACGCTGGACAGCGTGGAGGAGACCACGTACTTCTGCGACTCGTTGATCCACCGGGCGAAGCCGGCGTCCTCTCCGCTGGTGACCGTGGGCCAGTAGCCGGCCCACTCGGTGAACGTCACCCGGCCCAGCAGGATCGTGTCCGCCGTCTCCAGCGTCTGCGCCAGCGCGGCGCCCATCTCCTCGTCGAAGTCGAACTGCCACTCGTTCGGCGACTGGGCGACACCGTCGAGCGAGACGAACAGACCGGAAACGACCTTGCGCATGATTCCTCCGTGCCGGGTGCGGGGTTTGTCGCTACGTCAGGAACACTATGCGGGCGACGGGGGCGACGGCTCGTACGGAAGCGCCAGCGCCTCCGCGCGCGCCGGATCGCCGAGCTGGACGGCCGTCCGGCCGGTGTACCGGGTCGGGGACCGCGCCAGGTGCGGCCGGTCGAAGCAGCCGAGCCGGTGCGCCGGGTCCTGGGCCGGGACGCCCTCCTGGATCGTCCTCCCGTTCGACGCGACCCGTGCGGCCCGGGTGGCCCGGGCGCACCGGGGTCGTGGCGGTGTGCAGGACGCACGGGCCCCGGTCAGGTCCGGCGTCCCTTGTCGGTCACGGCGCGGCCGAACTGCTCCTCCAGGACGGTCAGCCGGCGCCAGTACTCGTCCTCGTCGATCTCGCCGGCGGCGAACCGGTGGCCGAGCAGGGCGATCGGCGAACGCTCGTCGGGTCCGCCGTCGCGGCCGGGCCGGAAACCGCGTCCCCGGCCGAGGCCCGCACGGCGGGCGAGGGTCACGACCCCGATGACGACGACGGCCCAGACGAGGGGGACGAAGAGGACCCACGGGCCGGGCCCCGCGTAGGCGAGTGTGTTCATGACGTTTCAGCTCCTCGGTGCGCTGCGGGTTGTCCGTGGTTCGAGAATCCCTCCGGACCGGGGTCCGGGTCGTCGTACGGGCAGCGGCTTCGCGCGTACGACGCCGGGAGTACGGCGCCGGGAGTACGGCGGGCCGGGGAGGGCGGCGGACGCCGGGGCGCGGCCCTCTCCTTCTTTTCTGTACCTACTGGTATGTACAGTGCCCTCATGGGCATGGAGACCTCCGAGCGGCTGATCGAGGCGACCCGCGAGCTGCTGTGGGAGCGCGGGTACGTGGGCACCAGCCCCAAGGCCGTCCAGCAGGCGGCGGACGCGGGCCAGGGCAGCATGTACCACCACTTCGCGGGCAAGCCCGATCTCGCCCTCGCGGCGATCAGGCGCACCGCCGAGGAGATGGGGGCGGCGGCCGAGGCAGTGCTCGGCGGCGAGGCCTCGGCGTACGACCGGATCGAGGCCTATCTGCTCGGCGAGCGGGACGTCCTGCGCGGCTGCCCGATGGGGCGCCTGACGATGGACCCGGAGGTGATCGCCCGGCCGGAGCTGCGCGCCCCGGTCGAGGAGGTGCTCGGCCGGCTGCGCACCCGGCTCGCCGAGGTCGTCCAGGAGGGCCTGGACAAGGGCGAGTTGAGCGACGCCCTCGATCCGGCCGCGATCGCGGCGACCGTCGCCGCCACCCTTCAGGGCGGCTACGTGCTGGCCCGCGCGACGGGTTCGCGGGCGCCCTTCGACAGTGCGGTGCGGGGCCTCCTCTCGCTCCTCGCCCCACGCCACGGCCGGGCCTGACCGCCGTACCGGCCGAGCCGGTCCCCCGTACCCCCAGAGAAGCGGAGTCCGCCCCGTGCACGCGATGCAGTACGAGATCACCCTGCCCGCCGACTACGACATGGGGATCATCCGCGAGCGGGTGGCGACCAGGGGCCATCTGCTCGACGCCTTCCCCGGCCTCGGCATGAAGGCGTACCTGATCCGGGAGCGGGAGGCCGGCTCGCCCGTCAACCAGTACGCGCCGTTCTACCTGTGGCGCACGCCCGAGGGGATGAACTCGTTCCTCTGGGGCCCCGGCTTCCAGGGCATCGTGAACGACTTCGGCCGGCCCGTCGTGCAGCACTGGACGGGCCTGTCGTACGAGGAGGGGCCTGCGTCCGGGTCGGTGCCGGGCGCGGCCACGCGCCGCCGGACCCCGCTCGGGGAGGCGGTCGCGCCGGGTGAGGCGGTGACGGAGGCGCTCGCCCGGCACGAGCGGGAGGCCCGGCGGGACGGGGTGGTGGCCTCCGCGCTCGCGGTCGATCCGCGCCACTGGGAGCTGCTCGCCTTCACCCTGTGGGCGGACGCGGAAGCGCCCGCCGGTGAGGGCGAGCGCTTCCGGGTGCTGCACCTCTCCGCACCGGAGCGCACGGGACTGAAGGCCGGGCGGCGGTGGTGAGGCGGGTGCCAGCCGGTCCCGGGATCGGGGCATGGCCGGCGGGCGGCGCGCCGGTGCCGGCGCGAGGTCACGAGGGGGTCAGGCGACGGCGACGAGCGTGAGGTAGGTGATGCCGAGGATGCCGCGGTAGCCGTTCACCCAGGTCGAGCGCTGACGGTCCACGCGCTCGCGGGTCTCGGCGGCCAGCGGGTGGTCGGGGTGGGTGGCGAGCCAGACCTCGGTGTCGTACCGGTAGCCGGACTCGAACTCCTCCCACTCCTCGGCGTTCGCCGTCTCGATCCAGGCGGGCCGGAACCCGGCCTCGATCGCGACGTCGACGAGCCCGCCGAGGGTGAGGTGGTCGTCGACCCGGGCGCCGGGCCACATCCCGGCCAGGTCGGCCTCGGTGGGAACGCGCTCCCAGAAGCCCTCGCCGAGCACGACCCGCCCGCCCGGCCGTACGAGCCGGCGCAGTTCGCGCAGGGCGACGGCGGGGTCGTGCGGCAGCTCGGGGTCGCAGAGCGCCTGGCTCGACCCGAGGCACAGGATCGCGTCGACCGGCCCCCGGTCCGTGCCGAGCGCCGACTCCTCGACGAACGCCACGCGGTCGGCGAGCCCGCGCTCCTCGGCGAGGGCCCGCCCGCGCGCCAGGTCCTCGGCGTTGATGTCGAGGCCGGCTCCCTTGGCCGCAGGGGCGGCCTCCAGGACGCGCAGCAGCAACTCGCCCCAGCCGCAGCCGATGTCCAGCACGTCGGCGGGTCCGGCGGCGGCGAGGCGCTCGATCATGCGGGTGGCGCGGGCCTCGGAGAGCGGCCCGTGGAAGGTGAGGCTTCCGAGGCGCGGCGGCAGGTCGGATTCGTTGGTGATCATGGAGTCGAACGGTACGGCGTGCGCACTCCCCCGCCAACCCATTTCCGGCGGGAACCGTCACCGCGCCCGCCCCGCCGCCCCAGCCCCAGCCTCCGCCTCAGCTCCAGCTCCAGCTCCCGCCACGGCCGCTGCCCCGGCCAGAGGCGGCGACCCGCCCGGGCCCCGGCAGATCAGCCTGCCGTCGGGCCCTTCGCGTCCTAGCCTGAGGGGGTGTACACCTCACGCGCGTCCCGTCACGTCGACGCCCCGCCGTCGGCCGTCTACCGTTCGCTGCTCGACGCCGACGCGGTCGCGCGCTGGCGGGTGCCGTACGGGATGACCTGCGAGGTGCATTCCTTCGACGTGCGCGAAGGGGGCGAGTTCCGGGTCTCGCTGCACTACGACACGACCGACGGCACCGGGAAGTCGGGCGCGCGCACGGACACGTACCACGGCCGCTTCGTGGAGCTGGTGCCGGACGAACGGGTCGTCGAGATCATCGAGTTCGAGTCCGACGACCCCCGGATGCTCGGCGCGATGACCCTCACGACGACGCTGATCCCGGACGGGGGCGGCACCGAGGTGCGGCTCGTCCACGAGGGGGTCCCCGACGCCGTCCCCCCGGCCGACAACGAGACCGGCACCCGCATGGCCCTGGAGCGGCTCGCCGCGGTGGCCGAGGGCCGCCCGGATCCACGGGGGTGAGGTGATGCCGGGGCGCCGTGCTCCAGGACGGCGCCGGTCAGCTCCTCGACCCCCTGGTCCACGGAACCGCCGGTCCAGCGCCCGTTCTGGCCGCGCGGGGCGGGGAGGGGCCGCTCGGCGATCCGCCCCGGGAAGCCGTAGATCGTACGGATCTCACGGTGCTCGCCCCTCCCCGTGAAACCGCCGAAGTCGCCGCACCCGCAAGCGGGGTCGGGGGCACGGCGCTCGGCCGTCACGGGTCGGACCGGCTCGCGCCCGGCCCGTCGGGGGTCGGACCGGCTCGCGTCCGGCCCGCCAGGGGTCAGACCGGCTCGCGCCCCAACGCGGCCAGCGGATCGTCGAGCACCGGCTGCCAGGCCAGCTCGGCGGCCCCGACGAGGCTGTTGTGGTCGAGGGTGCAGGGCAGGATCGGCACCCCGCCGCTGCGGCCCCAGAGGCTGCGGTCGGCGACGACCGCGCGCAGGCGCTCGGGATCGGCGTCGAGCAGCTCGCGGTGCAGACCGCCGAGGATGATCCGGTCCGGGTTGAGGATGTTCACCAGGCCGGCGAGGCCGAGACCGAGGCGGTCGATCAGCTCGCCCACGGCGACCCGGACGCCCGGGTCGTCCCGGCTCGTCCGCAGCAGGTCGCGGGCCTGCTGGAGCAGGGAGACCTCGGGGCCCGGCGCCCGGCCGGCGACCGTGAGGAACGCGAGCGGGTCGGTCTCGACGTCGAGGCAGCCCCGGCTGCCGCAGTGGCAGGGCCGCCCCTCCGGGTTGACCGTCAGGTGGCCGACCTCCAGGGCCAGGCCCGAGCTGCCGGTGTGCAGGCGCCCGTCGAGGACGAGCGCGCCGCCGACGCCCCGGTGACCGGTGGCCACGCAGAGCAGGTCCCGGGCGCCGCGCCCCGCGCCGTGCCGGTGCTCGGCGAGGGCGGCGAGGTTCACGTCGTTGCCGGTGAAGGCGGGGCCCTCGATGCCGGCGGCGCGCACCCGCTCGGCGAAGATCTCCCGGACGGGCGCCCCGGCGGGCCAGGCGAGGTGGAGCGGGTTGAGCGCGGTGCCCTCGGGTTCGGCCACGGCCGAGGGGGCGGCCAGCCCGGCGCCGACGCACCGGCGACCGCTCTCCCGGAGCAGGGCGGCCCCCGCGTCGACGACGGCCCCGAGGACCTGGGCGGGGTCGGCGGAGACCGTGACGCAGCCGGGAGCGGTGGCGACGATCGTGCCGCCGAGCCCGACGAGGGCGGCCCGGAAGCCGTCGGCGTGGACCTGGGCGGCGAGGGCGACCGGGCCCTTCTCGTCCACGGCGAGCCGGTGCGAGGGGCGGCCCTGGGAGCCTGCCGCGGCGCCCGGGTTGGAGTCGACACGGATGAGGCCCAGGGCCTCCAGCTCCGCGGCGACGGCGCCCGCGGTGGCCCGGGTGACGCCGAGTTCGGCGGTGAGGACGGCCCGTGTCGGCGCCCTGCCGGTGTGCACCAGCTCCAGGGCGGGGCCGAGCGCGTTGCGCCCCCTGTCCAGCCGTGTCCGGATCGTCGTCGCCTTGCCGTTCATGGGGGCGAGTCTCCCATGATCGGACCGCCTCGGGGCCCCGTGCCCCACCGCACCCCGGCCCGTACGCCGCCGGCGCGGTTGATTCCACGGGCGGCCGCCCCCTATCCTGAGTTTGTGCCGCTACTAAACAAAGTACGGACGGCCGTATCGGGGGGCCCCGGCGGAGACACCGCCACCCGCTCCCTGTCCCGCCTCCGCTCCGCCCTGACCCTCTTCTTCGCCCTCGACGGATTCCTGTTCGCCGGCTGGGTGGTCCGCATCCCCGCCGTCAAGCAGCAGACGGGCGCCTCGGCCGGCGACCTCGGCCTCGCCCTGCTCGGCGTCTCCGCGGGCGCCGTGATCACCATGACGCTGACCGGCCGGCTCTGCCGGCGCCTCGGCTCCCACCCCGTCACCGTCGCCACCGCGGTCCTCCTCTCCCTCTCGGTCGCGCTGCCGGCCCTCACCCGCTCACCGCTCTCGCTCGGCCTCGTCCTGCTGGTCTTCGGCGCCGCGTACGGCGGCATCAACGTCGCCATGAACAGCGCGGCCGTCGACCTGGTGACCGCCCTGCGCCGACCGGTGATGCCGAGCTTCCACGCCGCGTTCAGCCTCGGCGGCATGCTCGGCGCCGGCATCGGCGGGCTGCTCGCCGGCAGCCTCTCCCCCACCACCCACCTCCTCGGCCTCACCGTCGTCGGCCTGGCCCTGACGGCCGCCGCCGGGCCCGTACTCCTGCGCCACCCCTCCCCCACCCTGCCCGAGGTCATCGCGCCCTCCGATCGCCGACCGGCCGTCACGCGCACGCGTGCGTCCCGCCGCGCCGTCGTCGTCTTCGGGGTGATCGCCCTCTGCACGGCGTACGGCGAAGGGGCCCTCGCCGACTGGGGCGCCCTCCACCTCGAACAGGACCTCCACGCCCACCCCGGTGTGGCGGCCGCCGGCTACTCCGTCTTCGCGCTGACCATGACCGCCGGACGACTCTCCGGCACCGCGCTGCTCGAACGGCTCGGCCAGACCCGCACCCTGGTGACCGGCGGGGCCACCGCCGCCGCCGGCATGCTCGTCGGCGCACTCGCGCCGACCGTCTGGGCCACCCTGCTCGGCTTCGCGATCACCGGCCTCGGTCTCGCCAACATCTTCCCCGTCGCCGTGGCCCGCGCGGGCGCGCTCGCCGGCCCCGGCGGCGTGGCGACGGCGTCCACCCTCGGCTACGGCGGCATGCTGCTCGGCCCGCCCTCCATCGGCTTCCTCGCCGACTGGTTCTCCCTGCCGGTGGCGCTCACCACGGTCGCTGTGCTCGCGGCCGGCGCGGCGGCCATGGGCTACTGGGCCCGCAACGCGGGAGCGGCCGGGGCGAGTTGAGTACGCCGCACGGTGCCGTCCCCGTCGACTGCACCGCCGCGACGGCCCGCTCGGACCTGCCAGAATCCACCCCATGGACGCGAGTACCGAACACACGATGAAGATCAGGGACCACATCGACGCGCTGGAGGCGGCGGGCCACGCCCTCGCCGACGCGGCGGCCGAGGCCGGGCCGGACGCGGAGGTGCCGACCTGCCCGGGATGGCGGATCCGCGACCTGCTCCGGCACACGACGACGGTGCACCGCTGGGCCACCGCCTTCGTCGTCGAGGGACACACCGCGTACCACCCGGAGGGCGACGAGACGGAGCTCGACGGCGACGCGTTGCTCGGCCACTACCGCGAGGGACACGCCCTGCTCGTCGCCGCCCTCCGCGCGGCGCCGGAGACACTGGAGTGCTGGACCTTCCTGCCCGCCCCCTCACCGCTCGCCTTCTGGGCACGCCGCCAGGCCCACGAGACGGCGGTCCACCGCGCCGACGCCGAGTCGGCGCTGGCGACCGGCCCGGCTCCGGTGGAAGCCTCCTTCGCCGCCGACGGCATCGACGAGCTGCTGCGCGGCTTCCACGCCCGCGACCGCAGCCGGGTGCACACCCCCGAGCCCCGCACCCTGCGCGTCCGCGCCACGGACACCGGCGACGTCTGGACCGTGCACCTCTCGGCGACGGAACCGCCCCGGACCGAGCGCGGCACCGCGTCCGCCGGGGCCTCCGCCGCTGACACGGAACTGACCGGCCCCGCCCACCTGTTGTACCTGACCCTCTGGAACCGGCTGCCCGGCGACGCCGTGACCGTGACCGGGGACACCGCCCTCGCCCTGCTGTGGCGCGAGAACTCCGCGATCGTCTGATCGTGGGGGCCGGACCGCGCGTTGGTCCGGACCCGGGCCAGGACCGCACGATCGCCTGAAACCGAGGCCAGGGCCGTGCGGTCGCCTGAACCCGGGACCGGACCGCGCGACACCTGAACCCGCGACCCCGACCGCGCGGACGGCGGTCGGCTATCGGCCGCGCGTTCCTGCGATCAACGGCCGAGCCCGGCTGCCGTGATCGGCGGCCACGCCCGGACGCCGTGGCGGCCGGCATGCCCGGGCGCCGTGGTGGGCTGCCACTTCCGGACGCCGTGGTCGGCGGACACGCCGGGCTGCCAGGCCCGGTCGCCGTCACCGGCCGGCGTGACCCGCGGCCGTGACGGCCGGCCGCGGTCAGCCCAGCCAGCCGGGCCGCACGAGGCCCGACTCGTAGGCCATGACGACGAGTTGGGCGCGGTCCCGGGCGCCCAGCTTCACCATGGCGCGGCTGACGTGCGTCTTGGCGGTGAGCGGGCTGACGACCAGTCTGCGGGCGATCTCCTCGTTCGAGAGGCCGATGCCGACCAGGGCCATCACCTCGCGCTCGCGCTCCGTCAGCGCGCCGAGGGCACCGGTGGCGGCCGGGGCCTTGGAGCGGGCGGCGAACTCCTCGATCAGGCGGCGCGTGACGCCCGGGGAGAGCAGCGCGTCCCCGTGGACGACGGCGCGCACGGCCCGGAGCAGTTCCTCCGGCTCGGTGTCCTTGACGAGGAAGCCGGAGGCGCCGGAACGGATCGCCTCGAAGACGTACTCGTCGAGCTCGAACGTGGTCAGCATGACGACCCGGACCCCGTCGAGGTCCGGGTCGTCCGTGATGCGCCGGGTGGCCTCCAGGCCGTCGAGCCGCGGCATCCGGATGTCCATGAGGACGACGTCCGGCCGCAGCACGCCGACCCGCTCCACGGCCTCGTCGCCGTCCGCCGCCTCCCCCGCCACCTCGATGTCCGGCTGGGCGTCGAGCAGCGCGCGGAACCCCGCCCTGACCAGCGACTGGTCATCGGCGAGCAGTACCCGGATCAGGGGGGCCGCTCCGCCGGTGCCGGTGCCTGCCCCGGCGCCGGGGCCCGGGCCGAGGGCGGGACCTGCCCCAGGGACGGGGCCTGCCCCAGAGGTGGGACCTACGCCGGGGGCGGGCCCCGCCCCGGGAACGGGAGTCGTCCCGGCGACGGGGCCTGCCCCAGAGGTGGGAGCCGTCTCGGCAGCGGGGTCCGCGCCCGGGGCGGGAGCCGTCCCGGTTGTGGGGCCTGCTGGCGTGGGGTCTGCGCCGGTCACGGTGTCTCCTCCGGGGGGAGCGGAAGTACGGCGTGGACGCGGAAGCCGCCGTCGGGCCGGACGTCCGCCTCGATGGTGCCACCGAGGGCGGCGGCCCGCTCCCGCATGCCGGCGAGTCCGTTGCCGCTGCCGCCGGCCTCGGTGCCGGTGGCGGGGCCGTCGTCGTCCACGCGCAGGTCCAGGCGCCGGGGACCGCGGGTGATCTCGACCCGGGCGGTACGGGAACCGGAGTGGCGCACCACGTTGGTGAGCGCCTCCTGCACGATCCGGAAGCCGGCGAGGTCGGCTCCGGGCGGCAGGCCCGTACGCGGGCCGCTCGTCGTCACGGTGACGGTCAGGCCTGCCGCGGCGGCCTGTTCGACCAGCTCGGGGAGCCGGTCGAGGCCGGGCGCCGGGGCGCGCGGCGCGTCGCCGGGGGTGCGCAGGGTGTCGAGGACCTGGCGCACCTCGCCGAGGGCCTCCTTGCTGGCCGCCTTGATGGTGGCGAGCGCCGTGCGGGCCTGTTCGGGGTCGGAGTCCAGGAGGGCGAGGCCCACCCCCGCCTGCACGTTGATCACGGAGATGGAGTGGGCGAGCACGTCGTGCAGTTCCCGGGCGATCCGGAGCCGCTCCTCGTCGGCGCGCCGGCGCTCGGCCGCGGCCCGCTCGGCCCGCAGTCGCGCCCATTGCTCGCGGCGGACCCTTACCAGCTCGGACGCGGCGAGCACGGCCACGGCGAACGCGGCGGCGGACAGCTCCTGGCCCCAGGGGGCGGGGCCGTCGCCGGGCGGCGGGAGCAGGCGGTAGAGCCAGTGCGAGAGCACCAGGTGTCCGGCCCACAGCAGGCCGACGGCCCACCAGGCGGCGGTGCGGTGCCCGTGGACGACGGCGGCGAAGCAGGCGACGGCCACCAGGACGAAGACCGGCCCGTACGGGTAACCGGCCGCCAGATAGCCGAGGGTGACGGCCGCGACGCCGAACACCACCGGCACGGGCCGTCGGTGCCGGAACAGCAACGGCGCCGCCGCGAGCAGCAGCAGGACCCGCCCGAGCCCGTCGAGCGCCTCCCGGTCGGGCTGGTTCCGCGCGGCGAGCCCGGTGCCCACCATGACCAGTACGGCGATCAGCAGCGTCGAACGCCAGGGCAGGCCCGGGTCGTCGGCCGCCCGGCTCCAGGACCCGTGGGGTCCTCGGGCCCTCCCTCCCCAGGGCCCGTGGGGCCGTCGGGCCGTCCCTCTCCAAAACCCGTGGGGCTGTCGGGCCGTCCCGCCCCAGGGCCCGTGGCGCGGTCGGGCTTTCCGGCCCCCGGGCCCGTGGGGCGGCCGGGCCGACCGGCTCCACCGTCCGAGGGGCCCGCCGCCGTTCCCGCCCGTGCTCGCCTCGTCCATACCGGCCACGCTAACCGCGCGCCGTGCGCGAGGGCGTCAGCCCGGCGGGGTGGTCACGCGTACTCCCGCCGGAGTAGAGGGGGCTCCGCCCTGCCCTCCGCCGACGGTCCGGGGGCGCCATCCCGCCCTTCCCCGACGGTCCGGGGGCACCGCCCCGCCTCTCCCCGACGGCCCGGGGGTACTACCCCGCCTCTCCCCGACAGCCCGGGGCGCGCCCCCACCCCACCCCTCCGCCGACGGCACTGGGGGGCCACCGGGCTCCGGCCGGTTCAGCCGCGCGGCAGGAGGCCCACGTCCTGGCCCAGGCGGCGGGCAGCCGTGGCGAAGAAGGTGTCGCGGTCCTCGACGACCCGGTGGAACTGGCCGAAGACCTCGAAGGAGACCAGACCGAAGAGCTGCGACCAGGCGGCGACCAGGGCGACGGCCAGGGCAGGGGGAAGGTCCGGGGCGATGTCGGCGGCCATGCGCTCGGCTTCCGGGCGCAGGTCGTCGGGGAGCGGCGGAAGGGCGACGCCCTCGCCCTCGTGGGCGCGGCGGGTGATGTCGATGAGGACGAGCCCGACCCGGGCGGCGGGGGCGATCGTGTCCTGGGGCGCGGTGTAGCCCGGGACCGGGGAGCCGTAGATGAGGGCGTACTCGTGCGGGTGGGCGACGGCCCAGGCCCGGACGGCCCGGCAGACGGCGGTCCAGCGGGCGAGGGGGCGCTGACCCGCGGTGCCGGCCGCCGCCTGTTCGGCGGCGGCGCCGACGGCGTCGTAGGCGTCGACGATGAGGGCGGTGAGCAGGTCGTCGCGGCTGGGGAAGTAGCGGTAGAGCGCGGAGGACACCATGCCGAGCTCGCGGGCGACGGCCCGCAGGGACAGCTTGGCGGCGCCTTCGGCGGCGAGCTGGGTGCGCGCCTCGTCCTTGATGGCTGCGGTGATCTCGATGCGGGCGCGGGCGCGGACTCCTCGAACGGTGGTCATGGAGAGCAGTGTGCCATTTTCGGAGCACCGCCACGAAACGAGAGCATTGCTCTTGATTGTGAGCGCCGATGCGTGCACACTGATCTCAAGCGAGAGCAGCGCTCACACTTCACCCCCAGGAGGACCCCATGTCCGCTCAGCCCGCCGACTCCGCCGCCTCCGCCAACCGCGCCAACGCTGCCGAGCCGACCGCCCCGGCAGCCCCCGCCGGCCCTACCAGCTCCACCAGCTCCACTGGCCCCAGCAGCCCCACGACCGGGAGCGCCCCGATCGCCCCGACCGCCGCGCACGTCATGAAGCCCGGCTGGTTCACGGTGAACGTCCTCAACCGCGCGGTCGCCTGGATGACCCGCCGCGGTATCAGCGTCTGGGGCTCCCGTGTGCTCGCCGTCCGCGGCCGCAAGAGCGGCGAATGGCGCCGCACCCCCGTCAACCTCCTGACGGTGGACGGGGCCCGGTACCTGGTGGCTCCCCGCGGCCACGTCCAGTGGACCCACAACATGCGGGCCGCGGGCGGCGGTCAGCTGCACCTCGGCAGGCACGTGCAGGAGTTCACCGCCGTCGAGGTGGCCGACGACGACAAGCCCGTCCTGCTGCGCGCCTACCTCAAGCGCTGGAAGGCCGAGGTCGGCGTCTTCTTCGCCGGCGTCGGCCCGGACTCCTCCACCGAGGAACTGCGCGCCGTCGCGCCCAAGCACCCCGTCTTCCGCATCACGACGACGGGCCCCGTCACCCCGGCCGCGTGACAGCGGCCGGGACGGCGGAGCCCGTGTCCCTCCCTGGCGATCGACGCCGGGGAACGAGGAGCTCAGAGCTCCTCGGAAGCCTCCCCGTCCGCAGGCTCGGACGCCGTCCGCTCCCGCTGGGTGACGCCCCGGCCCGCGGGACCGACCCCCGACGACGTGTCCATCCGCCGGTCGAGGACCTCAAGCGCACGCCTGGCCAGGCCGTTCGAGCGGACCATGCCGCCGAGCGTGGCCGAGCCGCGGGTGATGTCGGCGAAGGCGTTCCACGCCGGCCGCAGGCCCGTGATCGCCGCGTGCAGCAGCCCCGGGCGGCGCTCGAAGACGGCGAGCATCCGGCGCCCGACCGCCATCTCGACGCCGAGACCGGCCTTGATGGCGAAGGCGTAGTTCAGGGCCTGACGCCGGGCGTCGACCGCGTCGTTCGCCTCGGCGACCCGCACCGCCCACTCGCCCGCGAGGCGACCCGAGCGGAGCGCGTACGAGATGCCCTCACGCGTCCAGGGCTCCAGGAGCCCGGCCGCGTCGCCGCAGACGAGGACCCGGCCGCGGGAGAGCGGCGAGTCGTCGGTGCGACAGCGGGTGAGGTGACCGGAGGAGATCGTGGGCTCGAAGCCGGAGAGGCCGAGCCGGGCGACGAAGTCCTCCATGTACCGCTTGGTGGCGGCGCCCTCGCCACGGGCCGAGATGACGCCGACGGTGAGTGTGTCGCCCTTGGGGAAGACCCAGCCGTAACTGCCGGGCATCGGGCCCCAGTCGATGAGGACGCGGCCCTTCCAGTCCTCTGCGACGGACGGCGGTACGGGGATCTCCGCCTCCAGGCCCAGGTCGACCTGGCCGAGCCTCACCCCGACATGAGCGCCTATCCGGCTGGCGCTGCCGTCGGCACCGACGACCGCGCGCGCGAGGACGGTCTCGCCGCCGCCCAGGACGACGGCGACGGTCCGCCGGTCCGGCACGGCCGGGCCGTGCTGCTCCACCCGCACCACCGTGGCCCCGGTCCGCAGCTCGGCGCCGGCCTTCTGCGCGTGCTCGACGAGCTGTGCGTCGAACTCGGGGCGGTTGATGAGCCCGAAGAGCATCCGGCGCGAACGGCGGGTGCGGGCGAAGCGTCCGTCGAGCGAGAAGGTGACGGCGTGCACGCGGTCCTGGAGGGGCAGTTCGAAGCCCGGCGGGAGCGAGTCCCGGGAGGGGCCGATGATGCCGCCGCCGCAGGTCTTGTAGCGGGGCAGCTCGGACTTCTCCAGGAGCAGCACCCGGCGTCCGGCCACCGCCGCCGCGTACGCGGCGGACGCGCCGGCCGGTCCCGCACCGACGACGACCACGTCCCACACGTCCGCGGCCTCGTCCGCCGCGTCGCCGACCGGTCCGCTGCCCACGGAGTCCACGGAGTCCAGCGTCTCGCCGGCCACCGTCTCGCCGGCCACCGCGAACGCCGGGTCACCGTCGGCCGCGTCCGCCGTTGCGCCGTCCGCCGCGAACGCCGTGTCGCCGTCCGTCGCGTCCGCCGGGGCGCCGCCCGCCTCGGCCGACGCCGCCGCGGTGGCCGGGCCCGGGTCCGGGTCGTTCGCCGCCTCCGCACCGGTGCCCTCGGGAGCCGCCTCGGCGGGCTCGGTGTGCTCCGGACCGGCGTTGTCTCCGTGCTCGCTGCTCACGATGTGTTCTGCTCCTGATCCGACCGGTGGTCTGCTCCTGACGCATCCTACGGCGCGGTAGCCAGGCCACAGAGCCGTAGGATCGACGGTGCGTTCGCCGTACCACGACCTACGCCGAACGCCGTCCCTCCGTCGTAACGTCGCACCCACCAGGAGCGTGCCCATGTCCTCGAATCCGATCGCCGAGACCGTCCGGTCGCTGATGCCCACGGCCAAGGCCGAACTGGCCGCTCTGGTGGCCTTCGAGTCGGTGGCGGACGAGGCCGTGGCGCCGCGCAGCGAGTGCGAGGCCGCGGCGAACTGGGTCGCGGACGCCCTGCGCGCCGAGGACTTCCAGGACGTCGCGCTGCTGGACACCCCGGACGGCTCGCAGTCCGTGTACGGCGTCCTGCCCGGTCCGGCCGGCGCGCCGACCGTCCTGCTCTACGCCCACTACGACGTGCAGCCGAAGCTCGACGAGTCCGCCTGGCTCACCCCGCCGTTCGAGCTGACCGAGCGCGACGGGCGCTGGTACGGGCGCGGCGCCGCCGACTGCAAGGGCGGCTTCGTCATGCACCTCCTCGCGCTGCGCGCCCTGAAGGCGAACGGTGGCGTCCCGGTCACCGTCAAGGTGATCGTGGAGGGTTCGGAGGAGCAGGGCACCGGCGGTCTGGAGCGGTACGCGGAGCAGCACCCCGAGCTGCTCGCGGCCGACGCGATCGTGATCGGCGACGCGGGCAACTTCCGTGTGGGCCTGCCGACCGTGACGGCGACGCTGCGCGGCATGACGATGATCCGGGTGCAGATCGACACCCTGGAGGGCAACCTGCACTCCGGTCAGTTCGGCGGCGCCGCCCCGGACGCGCTCGCCGCGCTGATCCGCGTCCTGGACTCGCTGCGCGCCGAGGACGGCTCGACCGTCGTCGACGGTCTGCCGGGCGACCAGGCGTGGGAGGGGCTGCAGTACCCGGAGGAGGACTTCCGTCAGGACGCCAAGGTCCTGTCGGGCGTGTCCCTGCCGGGGTCCGGCACGGTCGCCGACCGCATCTGGGCCCGTCCGGCCGTCACCGTGGTCGGCATCGACTGCCACCCGGTGGCCGGGGCCACCCCGTCGATCCCGAAGTCGGCGCGCGCCCAGCTGAGCCTGCGGGTGCCGCCGGGCCAGGACGCGGCCGAGGCCACGAAGCTGCTCTACGCCCACATCGAGAAGCACACCCCGTGGAACGCCCGGGTCTCCTTCGAGCAGGTCGGTCAGGGTCAGGCCTTCCAGGCGGACACGTCGAGCCCGGCGTACGCGTCGATGGCCGACGCGATGCGGATCGCGTACCCCGGCCAGGAGATGCAGACGGCGGGCATGGGCGGCTCGATCCCGCTGTGCAACACGCTGGCCTCGCTGTACCCGGAGTCGGAGATCCTGCTGATCGGCCTGAGCGAGCCGGAGGCCCAGATCCACGCGCCGAACGAGTCCGTCTCGCCGGAGGAGCTGGAGCGCCTCTCGGTGGCGGAGGCCCACTTCCTGGTCAACTACGCCCGCTCGAAGCAGGGCTGACCGCGGCTCGGTTTCAGCGCTCGGCGAAGCTCGCCGAGAGCGTAGAAGCGTACGGCGGACCCGCGCGGATGCGTAGGTTCGCCGTATGACGTCCATCGAGCTGACCCAGATCACCCCGCGGCTGCACCTCCTCGACTTCTCCATCGGCCAGGCCTACCTGTGGCGGGACGGGGAGGAACTGACCCTGGTCGACGCCGGCTGGGTCGGCTCGGCGCCGGCGATCGCGGAGGCGATACGGAAGGCGGGTCTCGATCCGGCCGGGCTGCGCCGGATCGTGCTGACGCACTGCCACCGCGACCACGTGGGCGCGGCGGGCGAGCTGGCGGAGCGGTACGGCGCCGAGGTCCTCGCGCACCGGCTCGACGCGCCGGTCGTCCGGGGCGAGGCGCCGGTGCCCGAGCCCGACCTTCTGGAGTGGGAGGTCCCGCTGTTCGCGCACGGTCTGACCGTGCCGGAGGCGCCGCCGACCCGGGTGGACCGGGAGGTCGAGGACGGCGAGGAGCTCGGCTTCGGTGACGGCGCGGTGGTCGTCCACACCCCCGGCCACACCCCCGGATCGATCGCCGTCCATCTGCCGCGCCACGGCGTGCTGTTCACCGGGGACACGGTGGCGACGGTGCAGGGGGTGACCTTCGGCGTCTTCCACGTCGACCGCGCGCTCGCGAGGGACTCGATGCGGACACTGGCGAAGCTCCGCCCGTCGGTGCTCTGCTGCGGACACGGTGCCCCGGTGGTCTCCGACACGGCGGACCTGCTGGCCGGCGCGGTCGCCTAGGGGATGTCCTGGCGAGCCCGGCATGATCGGCAAGACACCCCCAGGGCCGGCCTTCCGGATCGTGCCGGGTGGACGGGACCGGTCCGGACGTCGTGCCCCGGGCGGGGCGTCACCCATGGGTACCCCGGCGCCCCCGGGCGCGGCGTCACCCCACCGGTACCCCGGCCTCCAGGTTGAGGACGGTGCCGCGTTCGCGGGCGCGGAGGGCCCAGCGGAGGCGGCGGAAGCGGACGGGGGGCAGGAGTTCGGCGGCCTCCTCCTCGGTGACGAAGCGCCAGTCGCGGAGTTCGGCGCCGGGGAGGTGGAGGCGCGTGGTGTCGTCGCCGCGGAGGGTGCCGCCGTCGAAGAGGAGCCGCAGTCCGCCGTAGCCGGGCGGCTGAGCGCGTTCCCAGTCGACGAGCAGCAGGCGGGGTACGGCGTCGAGTTCGAGGCCGATCTCCTCGGCGACCTCGCGCATCCCGGCCCGGGCGGGCGGTTCGCCGGGTTCGACGACGCCGCCGGGGAACTCCCAGCCGGGCTTGTAGGTGGGGTCGACGAGCAGGAAGCGGTCCTGTTCGTCGAACAGCAGGACGCCGGCCGCGAGGGTCTCGCCGGTCGGCTCGGGGGTCTGGACGATGCCGCAGGGGGCGGCCCGGCCGGCCGTGACCGCGTCGGCGACGGTCCGGGCGGCCTCGGTCACGGTGAGCGTCGAGGTGTCGACGGTGTACGCGTCGGCGGCGAGCCAGTCGAGGGCGGCGCGGTAGGGCGGGAGGTGCGCGTGGCACCAGTCCCGGACGCGGGCGTCGATCTCGGGGTCGCCGTATTCCGCCCGGTTGTCGATCCGTTGCCGCAGGATCGTTTCCTCCGGTGCGAGCAGGACGTGGCGCACCTCGATCCGACGGGCCGCGAGGCCGCCGAAGATCTCGTCCCGGTACTCCTGCCGGAGCAGCGTCATCGGGACGACCAGCACGCCGCCGACCTCGGCGAGCAGCGCGGCGGCGGTGTCGACGACCAGGCGGCGCCAGATCGGCAGGTCCTGGTAGTCCTCGACCTCGGCGAGCCGTCTGGCCGGCAGGAGGCGGCGCAGTCCCCCACCGGTGACCTCGGGGTCGTACAGGGTGCTGTGCGGGATCAGATCGACCAGTTCGCGCGCGGTGCTGGACTTCCCCGCGCCGAACGTCCCGTTGATCCAGACGATCACGATTCCCCCTCATCGGTAGCCCACTGTGGCTTGCCCTCAACACCCTGCCACGGAAACCACGAACACATGTCCGGGCGAGAGGGTGCCCGATCGGACGCCTCCGGGGCGTACGGGGTGGGTGTCGGGACGCCGGGGGTGGGTGTCGGGACGCCGGGGGTGGGTGTCGGGACCACGGGCGTGAGTGTCAGGACGACGGACGTGGAGGTCGGGACGACGGACGTGGCGCGTCCTGCGGAGCGGCGGGGCCCGCCTCAGGAACCGCCCCCGGTGCCGGAGGCGGGCCCCGCTCCGCCGTCACGCGCGCGCGTGGCGGCCGCCGCGGCGCCGAGGAGGCCGGCGTCGGTGCCGGTGAGGGCGGGCACGACGGTGAGGTCGCGGACGAAGGAGAGCGTGGCGTAGGCGCCGAGGCTGCGCCGGAGCGGGGCGAAGAGCACGTCGCCGGCGCCCGCGACGCCGCCGCCGACGACCGCGATGTCGATCTCCACGAGGGCGGCGGTGGCGGCGATGCCCGCCGCGAGCGCCTGGGCCGCGCGCTCGAACGAGGCGAGGGCGATCGGGTCCCCGGCGTGGGCCGCCGCGGCCACCGCGGCGGCCGACACGTCGCCGTCGGGCCCCGGCCGCCAGCCGTTCTCCAGGGCTCGGCGGGCGAGGTGGGGGCCGCTGGCGATGCGTTCGACGCAGCCGCGCGCGCCGCAGGCGCAGGCGTCGCCGTCCAGGTCCACGACGACGTGGCCGATGTGGCCGGCGTTGCCGGTGGGACCGGGGTGGACCCGCCCGCCGAGGACGAGACCGCCGCCGACCCCCGTGGAGACCACGAGGCACAGGGCGTTGTCGTGACCCCTGGCCGCCCCGACCCAGTGTTCGGCCGCCGTCATGGCGACGCCGTCGCCGACGAGGGTGACGGCCCGTCCGCCCGCGGCCTGCCGGACGCGTTCGACGAGCGGGTAGTCGCGCCAGCCGGGCACGTTCACCGGGCTCACGGTCCCCCGCGCGGCGTCGACGGGACCGGCGCTCCCGATGCCGACCGCCCCGGCGGCCTCCCACAGCGGCGAGGCGGCGAGGGCGGCGAGCACCTCCTCGACCGCGCGCATCACGGTCTCACCGGACTCACGCGCGGGCGTGGGCCGCTGGGCCCGGTGGAGGACCCGCCCCTCCCCGTCGACCAGGGCCCCGGCGATCTTGGTGCCCCCGATGTCGAGCGCGGCGACGAGACCCACGGTGAAGTCGGTGTGCATGGACGAGGATTCTCCAGTCGGCGGCCGGGTGCGAGGAGTCGTTCCACCCAGTCTCTCTTGCCATGACAACGTTGTCCAGGCCCTATGCTCGACCTGAGACCAGCAGCCGTCCCGCCCGGAACAGACACGACGGAGGAACCGCGCACCGTGGCCGACACCGCCCGCCGCCCCGAGAACCGCTACGGCAACCGGCCCACGATGAAGGACGTCGCCGCCAGGGCGGGCGTCGGCCTCAAGACGGTGTCCCGGGTCGTCAACGGCGAACCGGGGGTCACCCCCGACACCGAGCGCCGGGTGCGGGAGGCCATCGAGATACTCGGCTTCCGCCGCAACGACAGCGCGCGGGTCCTGCGCAAGGGCCGGACCGCGACCGTCGGACTGGTCCTGGAGGACCTCGCCGACCCCTTCTACGGGCCGCTCAGCCGCGCGGTCGAGGAGGTCGCGCGGGCGCACGGGGCGCTCCTCATCAACGGTTCGAGCGCCGAGGACCCGGAGCGCGAGCAGGAGTTGGCGCTCGCGCTGTGCGCGCGCCGGGTCGACGGGCTCATCGTCATCCCCTCCGGGGACGATCACCGCTACCTGGAACCGGAGATCAGGGCGGGCGTCGCCACGGTCTTCGTCGACCGGCCGGCCGGCCGCATCGACGCCGACGCCGTCCTCTCCGACAGCTTCGGCGGGGCGCGGGACGGCGTGGCCCACCTGATCGCCCACGGCCACCGCCGGATCGGCTTCATCGGCGACCGGCCCCGCATCCACACCTCGGCCGAACGCCTGCGCGGCTACCGCGCGGCGATGGAGGACGCGGGCCTGCCGGTCAGGGACGAGTGGGTCTCGCTCGGCTCCACCGACCCGGGGCGGGTGAACGCGGCGGTACGCGAGCTGCTGACCGCGCCCGAGCCGGTGACGGCCCTGTTCGCCGGCAACAACCGGGTCACCGTCACCGTGGTCCGCGCCCTCGCCGGCCACCCCCGCCCGGTCGCCCTCGTCGGCTTCGACGACATCGAACTGGCCGACCTGCTCGGCGTGACCGTCGTCGCGCAGGACGCGGCCGCGCTCGGCCGTACGGCGGCGGAACGGCTCTTCCGCCGCCTCGACGGCGCCGACGAGGCCCCCGAGCGCGTCGTCCTCGGCACCACCCTCCTCGCCCGCGGCTCGGGCGAGACGCCGCCGGCCGCCTGAGATTCCCGACGGCCCGGGCGCCTTTCGCCCTTCCCCCGGCGGGCGCGCGGGCCCGCTCAGCAGATGCGGAGGCCCGCCACGGCGCCGCCGCCCGCTCCTCCCGAGAGGTGGAGGACGCTGAGGTACACGTTGGTGTTGCCGCTGTCGTCGTCGGTGCGGGCGAACCAGCGGCTGGTGTGGCCGCCGTACGACTCCGTGCGGTCGAGGTCCACCTGACAGAAGAAGGTGTGCGGGCCGGCGCCGACCGTGCCCATCTCGCCGCCGTCATAGCGGGTGGTCGTGGCACTCCGTACGACCTGGCAGGTGGCCGAGGAGCCGGACGCGGCGCAGCCCGTGGCGGCGGGCGGCGGGGCCTCGGTGGTGGGTGCGGTGGTGGCGCCGCCGCCCTGGTCGCCGGTCACGTTCGTGCCGCCCGTCGGAGCGGGTCCGCCGCCGGGAACGCCCGGCGGCGTCGTACCGCCCCCGGACGGGGCTCGCGTCCCGGATCCGCCTGCCGCGGCGTCGCCGGACGGCGCTCCCTGGTCGGAGCCGCCGGCACCTCCCGCGTCCGCGCCGGGCACCGGGCCGGAGGCCGGCGGATCCCCCGGGCCCGTCCCCGCGGACGGCGAGGCGGTGCCGCTCGGCCGCCCCGACGGCGGCGCGCTGCGGCCCCCGGGGTCCAGCACGCGCCCGGAGTCGCCACCGGCCGCCGCGCCCTGCCCCCCGTCCCCCGGGGCGTCCCCGGCCGCCCGGGCCCCGGGGTCGCCGTCCATGAGGGCGTACGTGATCCCCCCGCCGGCCAGCAGGACGGCGGCCACGGAGGCCGCGACCAAGGCGCTGCCCCGCCGCGACTTCGCCCCCGCCCGCCGCCCGGCCCGCCGCCCCGCGCCCGGAGCGTCGGCAGACGCGGCCCCGGGAACGGACACCGGCCCGGGCACCGGAATCGCCGGGCCGAAACCTGCTCCGGCTCCGGCTCCGGCTCCGGGGAACGACTCGGCGGGGCCCGCGCCCGGGAACGGCTCCACCGGGCCCGTGTACGGATCGCCGAAGCCGACCACCGGCGCGGCCGCCGCTGCCGGAGTCACCGACTGCGGAGTCACCGGCTCCGTACCCGCCGGTCCCGGACCCGCCGTTACGGGTTCCCTCCCCTCGGGTGCCGAGTCGGCGACCGCGCTCAGGAGGCGCGCCGCCTCGCGGGCCGTCGGGCGGGAGGCGGGGTCCTTGTCGAGGAGGCGGAGCAGGACGGGGGCGAGGGGGCCGGAGCGGCGGGGTTCGGGGAGGGGTTCGGTGACGATGGCCGCGAGGGTCGACCAGGTCGACGTACGGCGGAAGGGCGAGGCGCCCTCGACCACCGCGTAGAGGGTGGCGCCGACGGCCCAGACGTCGGAGGCGGGACCCGGGTCCTGCCCTCGGGCCCGCTCCGGGGCGAGGAAGTCGAGGGACCCGACGATCTCGCCGCTGCGGGTGAGGTGGGTCGCGGAGCCGTCGCCCGGGTCCTCCATCGTCGCGATGCCGAAGTCGGTGAGGACGATCCGCCCGGAGCGGTCGAGCAGGATGTTGCCGGGCTTCACGTCGCGGTGGAGCACGCCGACGTCGTGTGCGGCGGCCAGCGCCTCCAGGACGCCGGCGCCGATCCGGGCTGCCTCGGCGGCGTCGAGGGTGCCGCGCTCGCCGAGGACGTCGTCGAGGGAGGGCCCGTCGACGAGTTCCATGACGATGACCGGCCGGCCCTCGTGTTCGGTGACGTCGTGGACGGCGACCACGCCGGGGTGCCGGACCCGGGCGGCGGCCCGGGCCTCACGGGTCATCCGCAGCTGGAGGTCGGCCAGTTCGGGCGGGGCCGCGTCCGTGTACGTACGGAGTTCCTTGACGGCCACCTCACGGCCGAGGACCTCGTCGACGGCCCTCCAGACGACTCCCATGCCTCCGCGCCCCAGTTGGCGCACGATTCTGTAGCGGCCGGCGAGCCGCCCGTTCTCCCCCGATGACACCGCTGCCCCGTTCCCCTGTCGAGCATCTGCGCGTATGCGCGTGAACTCGTACAGGGTACGGGGCAGTTGGCCGGATCGTGCCTGTTAGCTGATCTTCGTGCCTACTCGGCGGACGCGGTGAGGTCGCCGCGGCGCGGGGCGGCGAACCGGTCGAGGGCGGCGCGGCTCATGCCGGTGAGGGCGTCGACCTCGGCGGTGTCGAGGGCGCCGCAGTCGATGCCGCGCAGCAGGTAGGAGCTGAGGGCCTTGGCGGTGGCGGGCTCGTCCATGACGTCGCCGCCCGCGTGGTTGGCGTAGGCGGAGAGGCGCTTGGCGGCGGCCTGGAAGCCCTCGCGGTAGAAGGCGAAGACGGCGGCGTAGCGGGTGGGGATGTGGCCGGGGTGCATGTCCCAGCCCTGGTAGTACGCGCGGGCCAGGGCGCGGCGGGTGAGGCCGTAGTGCAGGCGCCAGGCCTCGTGGACGTGCTCGGTGGAGCCGACCGGGAGGACGTTGGTGGAGCCGTCGGAGACGCGGACGCCGGTGCCGGCGGCGGCGACCTGCATGATCGCCTTGGCGTGGTCGGCGGCCGGGTGGTCGCTCGCCTGGTAGGCGGCGGAGACGCCGAGGCAGGCGCTGTAGTCGAAGGTGCCGTAGTGCAGGCCGGTGGCGCGGCCCTCGGCGGCGCCGATCATGCGGGCGACGGCGGCGGTGCCGTCGGTGGCCAGGATGGACTGGCTGGTCTCGATCTGGATCTCGAAGCCCAGTCGTCCGGCGTCGAGGCCGTGGGTCTTCTCGAAGGCCTCCAGGAGGCGGACGAAGGCGGTGACCTGCTCGGGGTAGGTCACCTTGGGGAGGGTGAGGACGAGGCCGTCGGGCAGGCCGCCGTGCTCCAGGAGGCCGGTGAGGAAGACGTCGGTGGTGCGGATGCCCCGGTCGCGTACGGCGGACTCCATGCACTTCATGCGGATGCCCATGTAGGGGGCGGCGGTGCCGTTCGCGTACGCCTCCGAGATCAGGCGGGCGGCGCGGGCGGCGTCCTGGTCCTCGTCCTGGCCGGCGTAGCCGTCCTCGAAGTCGACCCGGAGGTCCTCGACGGGCTCGCGCTCCAGCTTGGAGCGCACGCGGCCGTAGACGTCCTCGGCGAGGTCGTCGGTCAGGCCGAGCACGGCGGCGAAGGAGGCCGCGTCCGGGGCGTGCTCGTCGAGGGCGGCCAGGGCCTGGTCACCCCAGGAGCGGATGGTTCCGGCGTCGAAGACGTTGCCGGGGACGTAGACCGTGTGGACGGGCTGCCGGGTGCCGGGGTCTCCCGGGTAGCGCCGGTCCAGCTCGGCGTCCACCGCCGCGAGGGAGGCGCTGATGCCCTCGCTGACCGCGCCCGCGAGGCTCGTCGACACCTTCTCCTGCTGACCCATCCTGCACCCTCCTGTTTTCCGCTGCACGGAATCAACAATCCGTATAGCGAAGTTAATAGGCGGTCGGACCTGAGTCAATGGTTGTCCGAAACGGCCGGGGGCCGCACGGCGACAGATCGCCGTGCGGCCCCCGGGACCGACAGAACCGCAGGTCATCAGCCCTTGCGGGTCTTGACCTCTTCGGTGAGCTGCGGGACGACGTCGAAGAGGTCGCCGACGACGCCGTAGTCGACGAGGTCGAAGATCGGGGCCTCGGCGTCCTTGTTGATCGCGACGATGGTCTTCGAGGTCTGCATGCCCGCGCGGTGCTGGATCGCGCCGGAGATGCCGGAGGCGATGTACAGCTGCGGCGAGACCGACTTGCCGGTCTGGCCGACCTGGTTGGAGTGCGGGTACCAGCCGGCGTCGACCGCGGCGCGCGAGGCACCGACCGCCGCACCGAGCGAGTCGGCGAGCGCCTCGATGAGTCCGAAGTTCTCGGCACCGTTGACGCCACGGCCGCCGGAGACCACGATCGCGGCCTCGGTCAGCTCCGGGCGGCCGGTCGACTCGCGCGGGGTGCGCGAGGTGACCTTGGTGCCGGTGGCCTTGTCCGAGAAGGACACCGACAGCGCCTCGACGGTGCCGGCGGCCGGGGCGGCCTCGACGGGAGCCGAGTTCGGCTTGACCGTGATGACCGGGGTGCCCTTGGAGACACGGGACTTGGTGGTGAAGGAGGCGGCGAACGCCGACTGCGTGGCGACCGGGCCCTCGTCGCCGGCCTCCAGGTCCACGGCGTCGGTGATGACGCCGGAGCCGATGCGGACCGCCAGGCGGGCCGCGATCTCCTTGTTCTCGGCGGAGGACGGGACGAGCACGGCGGCCGGGGAGACGGCCTCGTACGCGGCCTGCAGGGCCTCCACCTTCGGGACGACGAGGTAGTCGGCGAACTCGGGGGCGTCGGCCGTCAGCACCCGGGTCGCGCCGTGCTCGGCGAGCGCGGCGGCGGTGTCGGCGGCGCCGTTGCCCAGCGCGACGGCGACCGGCTCGCCCAGACGGCGGGCCAGGGTCAGCAGCTCCAGGGTGGGCTTGCGGACGGCTCCGTCGACGTGGTCGACGTAGACGAGAATCTCAGCCATGGGACTTCAATCTCCTGCGAACGAAAAGGGGGGCGGTCGGAGCGGCTCGCGGGAGCCTTAGATGAACTTCTGGCTCGCGAGGAACTCGGCGAGCTGCTTGCCGCCCTCGCCCTCGTCCTTGACGATCGTGCCCGCGGTGCGCGCCGGACGCTCGGCGGCGGAGTCGACCGCGGTCCACGCGCCGGCCAGGCCGACCTCGTCCGCGTCGATGTCCAGGTCGTCCAGGTCCAGGGACTGAACCGGCTTCTTCTTGGCGGCCATGATGCCCTTGAAGGACGGGTAGCGCGCCTCGCCCGACTGGTCGGTCACCGACACGACGGCCGGGAGGGAGGCCTGGAGCTGCTCGGAGGCGGAGTCGCCGTCACGACGGCCCGTCACCACGCCGTCCTCGATCTTGACCTCGGAGAGCAGCGTGACCTGCGGGACGCCCAGACGCTCGGCCAGGATCGCCGGGAGGACACCCATGGTGCCGTCGGTGGAGGCCATGCCGGCGATGACGACGTCGTAGCCGGTCTTCTCGATCGCCTTGGCCAGCACGAGCGAGGTGCCCATGACGTCGGTGCCGTGCAGGTCGTCGTCCTCGACGTGGACGGCCTTGTCCGCGCCCATCGACAGCGCCTTGCGCAGCGCGTCCTTGGCGTCCTCCGGACCGACGGTGAGGACGGTGACCTCGGCGTCGTCCGCCTCTTCGGCGATCTGCAGGGCCTGCTCGACCGCGTACTCGTCGAGCTCCGACAGCAGGCCGTCGACGTCGTCGCGGTCGACGGTCAGGTCATCGGCGAAGTGCCGGTCGCCGGTGGCGTCGGGCACGTACTTCACACAGACAACGATCCTCAAGCTCACGCCGGCTCTCCTACTGCATCGTGATAACTGGGCTGCTGCTCGCAGCATAGGCGCCTGAAGGGCGGGTTTCCGGTCGGGGCGCCAGGCGCCCCCACCGAAATATTACTCGCCAGTACACCCAGTCCGTTACCAGTAAGCAAGCGCTCAGGCATGTGATCTGGCCAACGCGCGGAGAGGCGCGGCTACGGGAACTCTCAGTCGCGCAGCGCGTTGAAGCGCCCGTGGTGGTAGAGGAGCGGGCGACCCGCCCCGTCCGGGTCGCCCGCGACGGCCTGCGCGATCACGATCCGGTGGTCCCCGGCCGGCACCCGGGCGACGACGCGGCACACCAGCCAGGCGAGCACGCCGTCGAGAACCGGCACGCCCTCGGGGCCGATGCTCCAGCCTGTCCCCTCGCCGAACCGGTCGGCACCGCTCCGGGCGAAGGTGGAGGCCAGCTCCTGCTGGTGCTCGCCGAGTATGTGGACCCCGACGAACTCGGCCTCGGAGAGCACGGGCCAGCTGGACGAGGAGGTGCCCACACCGAAGGAGACGAGCGGGGGTTCGGCGGCGACGGAGTTGAGCGAGGTCGCGGTGAAACCCACGGGGCGCTCACCGTGCGCGGTGATCACCGCCACACCGGCGGCGTGTCTGCGGAAGACGGAGCGGAGCAGATCGGAAGAGGCCTGCCGGGGTGCGCCGATCGTGGGAACGGCGCGGAGCTCGGGCGAAACCGTCATGGAGTTGTCCTTCTGCGAGGGCGACATGAGGGGAGTCCTTGGGTGGTCAGACACCCGGACAGCGCGCGCTCGCGTTGCGGGCCAGGTCCACGTGGACGCGGCCGTAGAGAAGGAGTTCTATGGGCACCCCGTCAGGGTGACGATCGTTGCCGGGTGCAGTCAAGTGTGTACCGCAATATGGGAGAAGCGTCACCGCGCCGGATGGGGCATGGCGGCGGCCCGCCCGCAGCGCCCGGTCCCGTGGCGCGCGACACGCGCGCGACCCCTTGGCGGAGCGCGGTCACGGCGCGCGTGGTCGGGTTCGGCCCGGGCGGCCCGCCGCCGCGTCCCCTGCGGGTGTGGCGGCGCGTCAGACCGCCTGCCCCAGCGCGGCGATGACGTCCACCCGGCGGGGCCGGCCCGAGGCCCGGCGGACCACGCGGCCCGTCCCGTCGAGGACGAGCACGGTGGGGGTCCTGACGATGCCCAGCTCGCGCACGAGGTCGAGCCGCTCCTCGGCGTCGATCTCCACGTGGCCCACGCCGGGCACCATCGCGGCGACCTCGGCGAGCGTGCGGCGGGTGGCCCGGCAGGGCTGGCAGAAGGCGGTCGAGAACTGGACGAGCGTGGCCCGCTCCCCCAGTTCGGCGCCGAGCGCCTCCGGCCCCAGCATCTCGCCCATCGTCTCTTTCCTTCCGTCCCTGTCACCGGGTGCAGCGTCGCACGGCGGCGTTCGATTCCCGCCACGGCCACCGCGCGTGACGAGAATCTCCCGGTACGAAGCCGCCTGGACTGGTAACGGGGCCCTACATGGGGCACCATCTGCCCAAAGCCGAAAACCTACGGCCGCGTAACTTCGCCGGGAGAACCCGCTCCGGGCACACGAAGAAGAGGTTCCTCTCCGATGGCAGAACTCGTCTATCGTCCGGTCGTCGGCGCCGCACTGACCGTGTTCAAGGCGCTCGACCTGAAGATCGACACCCAGGGTTCGGAGCACATCCCCCGGACGGGAGGTGCCGTGCTCGTGAGCAACCACATCAGCTACCTGGACTTCATCTTCACCGGTCTCGCGGCCCTGCCGCAGAAGCGTCTGGTCCGCTTCATGGCGAAGGACTCGGTCTTCCGGCACAAGGTCTCGGGCCCGCTCATGCGCGGCATGAAGCACATCCCCGTCGACCGCTCGCAGGGCGAGCACGCCTACCAGCACGCCCTCGAGTCCCTCCGGGCCGGCGAGATCGTCGGCGTCTTCCCCGAGGCGACCATCTCCCAGTCGTTCACGCTCAAGGGCTTCAAGACGGGCGCGGCGCGCCTCGCCCAGGAAGCGGGCGTGCCGCTGGTCCCGATGGCGCTGTGGGGCACCCAGCGGCTGTGGACGAAGGGCCGTCCGCGGAACTTCAAGCGCAGCCACATCCCCGTGACGATCCGTGTCGGCGAGCCCGTCGAGGCCCCCGCCGACCAGTACGCGGGCGCCATCACGCGGCGGCTGCGCGAGCGCGTCCAGGAGCTGCTCGAAGCCGCCCAGCGCGCCTACCCGGTCCGCCCCAAGGACGCGAGCGACACCTGGTGGATCCCCGCCCACCTCGGCGGGACGGCTCCGACGCCGGAACAGGTCAAGGCCGCCGAGAAGTAGCCCCCGCGGAGGTCAGAGCGCCGTCGGGAGCGTCCGCCACAGGTGGGGGCGGTCCCGGGCGGCCTTGAGGGCGCCCAGGACGGCCGGGTGCGGTGCGGCGTGGAGTTCCGGGTAGTCCGCCTCGCCGAGCTCCGGCCGTACGGTCCAGGCGAGCCGCTCCTCCCCCAGCGAGAACCCGGCGTCGACGCCCGGCTTGTTGCCCCGAGGGTCCTGGCGGGCCCAGGCGGCCCTGCCCGGCAGCAGGACGGCGACGAGGCCGTGGACGGCCGGGTGCGTACCGTCGTCGTCGGCCAGCCGCTGGTAGCAGAGGGCGGCCGGGATGCCGCGGGCCCGCAGGAGCGCGGTGTACGCGATCGCCTTGGCGTAGCAGATCCCGGTGCGCTGCCCCAGGACGTCGGAGGCTCGCCAGGTGACGCGGAGGTCTCCGGAATCGGCGGAGTGCGGGATCGTGTCGCGCACGAACTCGAAGGCGGCTTCGGCGTATGCGTATGCGTCGGGGTGATCACCGGAGAGTCGCTCGGCCGTGCTCCGGACCAGCCGGTGCCCATGGTCGACGGCCTCGCTCGCGGCGAGGTAGGCGCGAATGTCCGGGTCCTGCTGGATGAGTTCCATACGGGACGACCTTATGAAGACGACCGGACGGAGTCAATGACTTTCCGCCCGGTCGTATATTCATGCATGAATCCCGGTTACCGGGCCATCTCTTCCTTCAGCGCCTGGAGGAAGGCGTCGACGTCGTCCTCCGTGGTGTCGAAGGCGCACATCCACCGGACGTCGCCGGCGGACTCGTCCCAGAAGTAGAAGCGGAACCGTTCCTGCAGTCGCCGGCTCACCTCGTGCGGGAGCCGGGCGAAGACGGCGTTGGCCTGCACCGGGTAGAGGATCTCCACCCCGTCGACCTCGCGGACCCCGGCGGCCAGACGCTGGGCCATCGCGTTGGCGTGGCGGGCGTTGCGCAGCCAGAGGTCCTTCGCGAGGAGCGCCTCCAACTGCACCGACACGAAGCGCATCTTCGAGGCGAGCTGCATCGACAGCTTGCGCAGGTGCTTCATGTGGCTGACCGCGTCCGGGTTGAGGACGACGACCGCCTCGCCGAAGAGCATGCCGTTCTTCGTGCCGCCGTACGAGATCACGTCCACGCCCACGGCGTTGGTGAACGCGCGCATCGGCACGTCGAGCGACGCGGCCGCGTTGGCGATCCGGGCGCCGTCGAGATGCACCTTCATGCCCTTGGAGTGGGCGTGCTCGACGATCGCGCGGATCTCCTCGACCGTGTAGACCGTGCCCAGCTCGGTGTTCTGGGTGATCGAGACGACCTGCGGCATCGCGCGGTGCTCGTCCTCCCAGCCCCAGGCCTGGCGGTCGATCAGCTCGGGGGTGAGCTTGCCGTCCGGGGTGGGCACGGTGAGCAGCTTGAGGCCGCCCATGCGCTCGGGCGCGCCGCCCTCGTCCACGTTGATGTGCGCGGACTCGGCGCAGATCACGGCGCCCCAGCGGTCGGTGAGCGCCTGGAGGGCCGTCACGTTCGCCCCGGTGCCGTTGAACACCGGGAAGGCCTCGGCGGTGGAGCCGAAGTGGCTGTGCATGATCCGCTGGAGGTGCTCGGTGTACTGGTCCTCGCCGTAGGCGACCTGGTGGCCGTCGTTGGCGAGGGCGAGGGCGGCGAGCACCTCGGGGTGGGCGCCGGCGTAGTTGTCGCTGGCGAAGCCCCGGACCGACGGGTCGTGGTGACGACGTGCGTCGGTCCTGGGGCCGAGGGCCGCTGTCACGGCTTGGGGGTCAGCCACAGACGCTGTCCATTCGCTTCCTGGGCGGGCCTGTCCCACAGGCCGGCGATCTCGTCGGCCAGATCCTTGACGTCGGTGAAGCCCGCGAACTTCGCGTTGGGGCGCTCGGCGCGCATCGCGTCGTGCACCAACGCCTTGATCACCAGGATCGCAGCCGCCGCCTGCGGGCCGTCGTCGCCCCCCAGTTTGCGGAACGAGTCCGCCATGGCGAGGGTCCAGGCCTCGGCGGCCGCCTTGCCGGCGTTGTACGCGGCGTTGTTGGCGAGCGGCTTGTGCGCGCCCACCTGGCTGATCAGGGCGTAGCGACCGCGGCCGCCGGCACGCAGCAGCCCGTCGTGGAAGGCCAGCGAGGTGTGCTGGACGGTGCGGATCAGGAGCTTCTCCAGGAAGTTCCAGTCGCCGAGGTCGGTCTCGGTGAAGGAGGCGCTGCCGCGCCAGCCGCCGACGAGGTGGACCAGGCCGTCGATCCGGCCGAACTCCTTCTCGGTCTTCGCCGCCCAGTCGCGGGTGGCGTCGAGGTCGAGGAGGTCGACGGTGTCGCCGATGACCTTGGCGCCGCCGTGGGCGTAGCGGGCGGCGTCGACGGCCTCCGCGAGGCGCGCCGGATCGGCGTCGGAGCCGACGACGGTGGCGCCCGCCTCGGCGAGGCGGATCAGCGTCGCGCGGCCCGCGGGGCCGGCCGCGCCGGCGACCGCGATGACGGCGCCGTCGAGCGGCCCGCCGTTTCCGTTGGCGTTCATGGGCGACGCCTCCTCCGTGTGCTCGGTGAGGTCGCTCACGCGGCGGCCCGCACGGTGCTCGGGACGTCGGCGGCGGTGATCCCCTTGGTGTCGGCGATCACGCCCTTCAGCTTCTTGGCGAGGGCCTCAAAGAACATGCTGAGCGGAAACTCGTCCGGAAGCACGTCGTCGACGAGCTTGCGCGGCGGAAGGGAGAGGTCCAGGGCGTCGGGACCCTTGGCCCACTTCGATCCCGGGTGCGGGGCGAGGTAGGCGGAGACGAACTCGTACGCCTTGAACCAGTGCACCAGCTTGGGGCGGTCGATGCCCTCGCGGTAGAGGGTCTCGATCTCGGAGCAGAGGCGGTTGGTGACCTCGGGGACGCGGTCCCAGTCCATGGTCAGGACGTTGTCCGTCCAGCGCACCACGTCGTTCTTGTGGAGGTACGCGAAGAGGAGCTGGCCGCCGAGACCGTCGTAGTTCCGGTTGCGGTCGCCGGTGAGCGGGAAGCGGAACATGCGGTCGAAGAGCACCGTGTACTGCACGTCGCGGCCGTGGGCGTTGCCCTCGGCCTCCAGCTTCACGGCCTCCCTGAAGGCGGTGAGGTCGCAGCGGAGCTCCTCGAGCCCGTACATCCAGAAGGGCTGGCGCTGCTTGATCATGAAGGGGTCGAAGGGCAGGTCGCCGCGGCTGTGGGCGCGGTCGTGGACCAGGTCCCACAGGGCGAAGGCCTGCTGGCAGCGCTGCTGGTCGCCGAGCATGACGGCGATGTCCTCGGGCAGCTTGACGCCGAGGGTGTCGACCGCGGCCTCGGTGACCTTGCGGAAGCGCGCGGCCTCGCGGTCGCAGAAGATGCCGCCCCAGGTGAAGCGCTCCGGGACCTCGCGGACGGCGACGGTCTCGGGGAAGAGGACGGCCGAGTTGGTGTCGTACCCGGCGGTGAAGTCCTCGAAGGTGATGCCGCAGAACCCGGGGTTGTCGTAGCGGGTGCGCTCCAGCTCGGAGAGCCACTCCGGCCAGACCATGCGGAGCACGACGGCCTCGAAGTTGCGGTCCGGGTTGCCGTTCTGCGTGTACATGGGGAAGAGCACCAGGTGCTGCAGCCCGTCGGCACGGCCGGCGGCCGGGTGGAACTCCATGAGGGAGTCCAGGAAGTCCGGCACGGTGAAGCCGCTCTCGACCCACTTGCGCAGGTCGGAGACGAGCGCGCGGTGGTAGGCGCCGTCGTGCGGGACCAGCGGGGAGAGCTGCTCGACCGCGGCGACCATGCGGTCGACGGTCAGCTCGACGAGGGAGCGGGCGGGCGCGCCCTCGGCCTCGAAGTCGACGGACCCGTCGGCGCTCTGCCAGACGCGGAACTCCTCCACGGCATTCTTGAGCTGGGTCCAGGCCGGGTGGTCGATCACCCGGGCGTCCGTGGCTATGCCCCCACCGGTCACGTCCTGCACAAGAATTTCCGTCATTCCTCTTCCTTCACAGGAGAACCTCGCGTTAAGACACCGTAACCATCGACGGTTCTTCTCCACAAGTAGAAGCAAGAGAAATTATCCTGTGCGACCCCCGGGGAGACCGAAGTTTTTCCTGTCCGCTGGGGAGGAGGCGACTCTTCCGCCGGACGATCAGTGCAGCGGCTTGATCAGCAGCTCGAACTCGAGGTCGTCCCTCTGGGGGAGCCCGAAACGCTCGTCGCCGTACGGGAACGGCGTCGTCCGCCCGGTCCGCCGGTAGCCGCGCCGCTCGTACCAGGCGATGAGCTCCTCGCGTACGGAGATCACCGTCATCTGCATCTCGCGGACGTCCCACAGCTCGCGCACCCGGCGCTCCGCCTCCGCGATGATCCGCTTCCCGAGACCGCCGCCCTGAAGCTCGGGGCGGACCGCGAACATGCCGAAGTAGGCGACCTCGCCGCGGTGCTCGAGCTGGCAGCAGGCGACGACGGCTCCGTCGCGCTCCACGACCATGAGCCGGCTGCCGGGGGTGGTGATGACGGCGGCGACGCCCTCGGGATCGGTCCGCCGGCCCTGGAGGATGTCCGCCTCCGTGGTCCAGCCGCCCCGGCTCGCGTCGCCCCGGTAGGCCGACTCGACGAGCGGGACCAGCACGGGGACGTCGTCCAGGACCGCCTCCCGGTAGGTGATCCGGCCGGTCTCCTGGGGCGTGGCGATGTCCATACGAGCGTGGCTCCCTCGGGCGCTGACGTGCGGGCGCTGACGACGGCGCACGCGTCGGGCGTGCGCGATCGGTGCGCGATCGTCGTCGAGCCTAACGCGCGCGCCTTCCACTCCCCTCTCGTACGCCTGTGCGCGCCCGTGCGCCCGCGTGCGGGGCGGTGACGGCGGGCATGGCTCCCTGGACGGGACGGCGTCGAAGGGAAGGTGTGTCGTGGGGGGACCGGCTCTGTCCGGGTGGCTGCTGTTCGCACTCTGCGCGGCGACGGGCCTGTCCTGCCTGATCCGGATGCGGGCCACGGCCGGTGAGGAGCGGCGCGGCGCGGGAGCCGAGGCGGTCATGGGCTTCGGGATGGCGGTCATGGCGCTGCCCGCCGTCGTCCTCGCGCAGCCCGGCTGGAGCTGGGTGGTGTACGCGGCGGTGTTCGGCGGGGCGACCCTGCACGCCCTGCCGGCGCTCGGGCGCGGCGGCCACCATCTCCACCATCTGATCGGGTCGCTCGCGATGCTGTACATGGCGGTGGCGATGGGCGCACCGGGGGCGCACGCGGGGCACGCGGCGTCCGTGGCGGGCCCGGCCGGCGGCGTACCCGTCCTGACCGGCGCCCTGCTCCTCTATTACGTCGGGTACGTGCTCCACACCGGGACACGGCTGGTTCCCGTGGCGGCGACCGCCGGCGGGCCGGCGACGACCTGGGCGGCCCGCCCGGAGTCGGTGCTCGCGTGCCGGCTCGCGATGGCGCTCGCCATGCTGGCCATGCTGGTGACGCTGTGAGGTCCCGACGCCGGTGAAGGGGGCCGGTGGTCCGGCCCTCCGCGCGCCGGACCCCCGCCCCTCCACGCGCCTGTGATGCCGCCCTCCGTTCGCCGGCGATCCGTCCCCGCCGCGCGTCGGTGATGCGGCCCTGTGCTCGCCGGCGATCCCTCCCCGCCGTGCGTCGGTGATGCGGCCCTGTGCTCGCCGGTGGTGCGGACGCCGTGCGCAACGAAACCGTGGCGTACGTCACTTGCCGCCCGAGCCCATACCCCCGACCCGTACCACGCTCATAGGGTGGCGCCCATGTGGGTCTCCCTCGCACTGCTCCTGCTCGGTGTTCTGACCGCCCTCGCGGCACCGCGGCTGCTGGCCCGGGCCGACTGGGTGGAGCGAGAACCCGTGGTGGCGCTGTGGGTGTGGCAGTGCGTGGTCGCCGGAGTGCTCCTCAGCTTCGCCCTCTCCATGACGCTCAGCGCCTCGACCGCCTGGCAGGCCGTGCGGGGGCAGCTCTTCGCGCCCGCCCCGCGCGCGGTGGTCGACGCCTACGAACTCGGCACGACCGGACCGTGGTCGGCGGTGCTCGCGGTCGTCCTGGCGGCGGGCGGACTCTGGTCCGGAGCGATGCTGGGCCGTGAGATCGGCAGGGCCCGCGTCCGGCGGGGGCAGCGCCGTCGCGATCTCCTCGTCCGCTCCCCCCTGCTGCCCGGAGAGCGGCCGGCCGGCGAGCGGCTCGTCGTTCTGGAGGGCGAGCGGGCCGACGCCTGGTGGATGGCGGGCACCACGCCCCGGCTGGTCGTCACCACGGCGGCACTGCGGCGGTTGAAGGGCCGTCAGCTGGACGCGGTCCTGGCCCACGAACAGGGCCACGCCCGGGCCCGGCACGACTGGCTGCTGCACTGCTCGGCGGCACTGGCCGGCGGATTCCCCGGGATTCCGGTCTTCACCGCGTTCCGCGAGGAGATGCACCGGCTGGTGGAGCTCGCCGCCGACGACGTCGCCTCGCGCCGGTTCGGCCGGCTGACGATCGCGCTCGCACTCGTCGAACTGAACGAGGACCGCGGAGTGTTCGGCCCCGGCCACGCTCCGGACGCGGATCTGCCGCAGCGGGTGAACCGGCTGCTGACCGCCGCCCCCCGGCTCACGGCCGGACGCCGGCTGCGGCTGACCGCGGCCGCCTCGCTGGTGCCCGTGATCCCGGTGCTCGTCGCCTTCGTCCCGGCCCTCAGCGCACTCGGATAGTCGCGGGTGGCGGCCTGTGCCCCGGCAGCGGCGGCACGCGGGGAACGCGCGGACGACCGCACGGGCGGGTTCGTCGGGCAGGATCGGCGCATGCGCACCTCCGCCGTGGTCTCCGGGGTTCTGGCCGTACTCCTGCTCGCGCTCGTCGCCGCGGGGTGGTCGCCGCTGCTCTCCTTCGACCGGTGGGTCGCCGACGCCCTCCACCGAAACGCCCTGGCCCACCCCGGGTTCACCCAGCTCAACCGGGTGCTCAGCGACTGGGTGTGGGACCCGTGGACGATGCGCGCCCTGGCCGCCGCCGCAGTGGTGCTGCTGTACACGCGGAGGGAGCCGCGGGCGGCCCTGTGGGTGGCCGGGACGAGCCTGCTCGCCGTCGGACTCCAGCAGGGGCTCAAGGCCTTGGTGGGACGGGACCGGCCTCAGTGGCCCGACCCGGTCGACTCGGCCCGGTACGCCGCCTTCCCGTCCGGGCACGCGATGACGGCCACGGTGACCTGCGGGCTGCTGCTCTGGGTGCTCGCGCTGCACTGGCGGGAGGAGTGGCGCGGCTGGGGCGCCCTCGCCGGGGCCGCGGTCGTCTCCGTGGCCGGAGTGGGGTGGACCCGGGTCTACCTCGGGGTGCACTGGCCGTCGGACGTCGTCGGGGGATGGCTCCTCGGCTGGTTCTGCGTGGCCCTGGCGATCCTGACGTACCGGTGCGGCGAGCGGCGGCCGGCGCGGACCGCGCCCGGCGGAGGCACCCCGGGGCGCGGAACGGGAGAAGGACGATGAAGCCGTCTGTTCTGGACGATCCCCCGTGTCGCCCAGAACAGACGGCATGCCGGAGGGCCCGCCACACAGGCAGGCCGACCGGATGCGCCGAGTATATTGGCTGGCAGCCAATCAACGCAGGAGCCCAGCATGTCCCCGCGTAGCCCATCGGTCAATGAAGAGCTCCGGCGCCGGTCGCGCGAGCGCATTCTGCAGGCCACCGTGGAGCTCGTCGACACGAACGGCTACGAGTCGACGACGCTCGGCGACATCGCGGAGCGGGCCGGTACGGCGCGCGGGCTGATCTCCTACTACTTCGCGGGCAAGCGCGAACTCCTCCAGTCCGCGGTGCACCGGCTCATGCACCTGACGCTGGAGGAGGGGCTGGAGCGCGAGCCGCGCACGGAGGACGGGCGCGAGCGGCTGGCCCGCGCGATCGACGCGATCCTGGGGCTCGCGGCGGCACGTCCCACGCTGATGCGCACCCACATGGCGGGCATCCTGCAGGCCGAGGGGTTCGTGCAGTGCCAGGAGCAGCAGCGCCTCGCCCACCTCCTGCGGGACACGGTCACCCGGTACGGCTCGGAGGACGTGGACACCGACTATCCGATGCTGCGCGCCCTGCTGATGGGCACGGTGGTGGCGGTGCTGCTCCCGGGGGCTCCGATGCCCCTCGCGCGGCTGCGTGCGGAGCTGTTCCACCGCTACGGCCTCGACTGGGACATGGGCGTGCCGCCGGACGGTGGTCCGCCCGGCGGCACGCAGGCGTTCGGGCCGTCAGCCGGCCGTCACGGTCCTCGTCAGTCGAAGTAGTCCGGCTGGGTCTGGACGTTGAGCTCGTCCATCCGGATCCGCTTCGCGGGGTCGGTGCGGGGGTCGGAGAGCTTCAGGACGTCGAAGCCCTTGGCGATGTCGTTCGAGTAGATGTGGCCGTTGTAGTAGTACGCGGACCACGAGCCGCCCGTGGAGAGGGTGGTCGCGGAGATCGGGCCGCGCTCGAAGTAGGCGATCTCCTTCGGCTTCGCCGAGTCGGTGAAGTCCCAGACGGAGACGCCGCCCTGGTACCAGGCCTGGACCATGAGGTCCTTGCCCTTGACCGGGATCAGCGAGCCGTTGTGGGCGACGCAGTTCTCGGTGTCGGCCTGGTGGCGCGGGATCTTGAAGTAGCTGCGGAAGACGAGCTTGCGGTTCTTGCCCTTGCCGACGATGTCGTAGATGCCGTCGGCTCCGCGGTTCGGTCCGACCACGGCGTTGCAGGTGGCCGCGCCGCCGCCGCCGAGCTCGTCGGTGAAGACGACCTTGTTCGCCCGCTGGTTGAAGGTCGCGGAGTGCCAGAAGGCGAAGTTGACGTTGTCCTGGACGCGGTCGATCACCCGCGGGTGCTCGGGGTCCTCGATGTCGAAGAGGATGCCGTCGCCCATGCACGCGCCGGCCGCGAGGTCCTTCTCCGGCAGCACGGTGATGTCGTGGCAGCCGGTGGTCTTGGAGACGCCCGGGTTGGTCGGTCCGCCCGGGTTTCCGCCGCCGTCCGGGCCCTCGCCCGGGAAGAGGACGGGGAAGTTGACGACGGCGGCCTGTTCGGGCGCCTTGCGGGGCACCTTGATGACCGAGATGCCGTCGTGCGGGGGCCGGCAGTCGGGGAAGGCGACGTTGGGCGAGTACGAGGAGACGTAGACGTAGACGTCCTTGCGCTGGGGCACCAGCGTGTGGGTGTGCGAGCCGCAGGCGGTCTCGACGGCGGCGACGTACCGGGGGTTGGTGATGTCGCTGATGTCGAAGATCTTCATGCCCTCCCAGGATTCCTTGACCGACGCGGGCTGCGTGGTGCTGGCGCAGGAGTCGTCGCTCCGGGAGGAGTCGGTGGAGAGGAAGACGAGGTTCCCGGAGACCGAGATGTCGTTCTGGGAGCCCGGGCAGAGGACCTGGGCGACCGTCTTCGGGGCCTTGGGGTCGCTGATGTCGAAGATCCGGAAGCCGTCGTAGTTGCCGGCGAAGGCGTACTTGCCCTGGAAGGCGAGGTCCGAGTTGGTCCCCTTGAGGGCGTCCTTGGGGATGTTCGCGACGTGCTCGATGTTCCCGCTGTGGACGATCTCGTCCACGCCGGGTATCTCACCGCTCTGGATCGCGGCCCGCGCTTCGGCCGCCTGCTCCGCGGAGACCGTGCCTCCCGCCGGGGCGTCCCCGGGGTCGGGGGTGGCGGCCGCGGGACTCACCGCCAGCAGTGTGGCCAACAGTCCGGCCGCGGCGGCCGTCACGCCCATGTGGCGGTTCCGTGCACGGGGGTTGCGCGTGTCTGACGCGTCACGCGAGGTACGCAACGAAGTCACCCGTCTTCCCTTGTAGCCGTTCGACATGGAACAAGTGCTGGACCCCGGCAGTATCCGCCTTGCCGTGCTCATATCAACAGATGGCAACACAGACGTAACGCGGGTTTCTGGCGGGTCGACCCGAGATAAGTGCTAGGAACGGTCCATCGCCCCGCAAGAACGCCTGGAGGTCGTGTTGTTGATCTACCGTCAGCGTCTCTTCCCCGCCGTGGCACTCGCCGTCGGCGCCGTACTCGCCCTGGGTGCCTGCGAGTCGGGGCCGGAGGGGGCCGCGCCACAGGTCAAGAGCTCGACCGGAGCCTCGGTGGTGGCACCCGGCAGGCCCGGGGAGCCGGCTCGGCGGATATCCCCCGAGGAGGCCGCCCGGCTGCTGCCCGACGACAGCCCGAACAGCGCGGACTTCCGCTACGCCCAGATGATGATCGCCCACCACCGCCAGGCGCTGACGATGACGGCACTGGCCCCCCGGAGGGCGGGCTCTCCGCAGGTGAGGAAGGTGGCCGAGCGCATCGCGGCGGCCCAGCAGCCGGAGATCGGTGCGATGGAGGGTTGGCTGAAGAACAACGGCGGACCGCGCGAACAGAGCGGCCACGACCATCACTCGATGCCGGGGATGGCGACCGAGGCCCAGCTGACCCAGCTGAGGAACGCGAAGGGCAAGGCCTTCGACGAGCTCTTCCTGAAGCTCATGATCACGCACCACGAGGGCGCCGTGACGATGGCGGCCGAGGTACTCGGCGACGGCAACAACGTCCTCGTGGAGGAGATGGCCAACGACGTGATCGCACAGCAGACCGCGGAGATCAACCGGATGCGGTCCCTGTAGGGACAGACGGCACCGCTCACGTCACGGTGCCGTGCCTACCGGGGACGCGGGGGCGCGGCGGCGCCCCCCGCGGACCGGTTACGACGAGGGCGCCGCGGCGCCGCGCCGACCCGGCACCGCGAGGGCGTCACCGCACCGCGCCGACCCGGTACCGCGAGGGACTCGCGGCGTCCCGCGCACCGGGTACGGCGGGGCGTCACGGTGTCGCGAGCCCGTGGTCGTCCTCACCCTCGCGGCCGGCCTGGGCGACGGCCGCCGCGAGGACGGCGTCCAGGAGACCGGGGAAGAGGGCGTCCAGGTCGTCGCCGCGCAGGGCGTTGAGCTTGGCCGTGCCGCGGTACACCTGCCGGATCACGCCGCTTTCGCGGAGCACCCGGAAGTGGTGCGTCGTCGTCGACTTGGTCACCGGCAGGTCGAAGTGCGAGCAGCTCAGCTCGGTGCCCTCCCGCGCCATGTCGCGCACGATCCGCAGCCGCACCGGGTCCGCGAGCGCGTGCAGCACCGCCTCCAGGCGGATCTGGTCGCGCGCGGGGTGTTCGAGGGCGCGGGGGCTGGTCGTGGTCGTCACGGCGGCGGCTCCACTTCTTCCGGGATCACGCCCATTGTACGAGACCTCTCGTAGTTTGACAGGTGCCGTACTACGATGCGTATCGTACGAGCATCTTCGAGGCACCCCGAAACGGAGTCCGTCATGAGCGTCGCCCTGTTCCAGCCCTACACCCTGCGTTCGCTGACCGTGCCCAACCGGGTCTGGATGGCGCCCATGTGCCAGTACTCCGCGGAGATGACCGGGCCGAACGCGGGCGTCGCCGGCGACTGGCACTTCGCCCACTACGCGGCCCGGGCCACCGGCGGCGCGGGCCTGATCCTCGTCGAGGCGACCGCCGTCGCCCCCGAGGGCCGGATCAGCCCGGCGGACCTCGGCCTCTGGAACGACGACCAGATCGAGGGCCTGCGCCGGATCGCCGGCTTCGTCAAGGAGCACGGCACCGTACCCGGCATCCAGCTCGGGCACGCCGGCCGCAAGGCCTCCACCAACCGCCCCTGGGAAGGCCGCGGCCCCGTGGCACCCGGCGGACCGGGCTGGCAGCCCGTCGCCCCCAGCCCGGTCGAGTTCGCCGACGGCTACCCGGTGCCGACCGAGCTCACCGTGGAGCGGATCCGCGAGATCACCGGCCTGTTCGCCGACGCGGCCCGCCGGGCCCTCGCGGCGGGCTTCGAGGTCGTCGAGGTGCACGGCGCCCACGGCTACCTCATCGGCGAGTTCCTCTCCCCGCACAGCAACCACCGCACGGACGCGTACGGCGGCTCCTTCGAGAACCGCACCCGGCTCGCCCTGGAGGTCGTCGACGCCGTACGGGCCGTGTGGCCCGAGGAACTGCCCGTCTTCTTCCGCGTCTCCGCCACCGACTGGCTGGAGGAGCAGGGCTGGACGGCCGACGAGACCGTGCGCTTCGCCGCGCTCCTGCGCGAGCACGGCGTCGACCTCCTCGACGTGTCCAGCGGCGGCAACGGCGGACCGGCCGAGATCCCGGTCGGCCCCGGCTACCAGGTGCCCTTCGCCGCCCGCGTCAAGGCGGAGACCGGGCTGCCGGTGGCCGCCGTCGGCCTGATCACCGAGAGCCGGCAGGCGGAGAAGATCCTCGCCAACGGCGAGGCCGACGCGGTCCTCCTCGGCCGGGAACTGCTGCGCGACGCCTCCTGGCCCCGCCGCGCCGCCCGCGAACTCGGCGCCGAGACCCATGCCCCGGCGCCGTACGCCTGGGCGATCTGACCGGCCGGGCCCAGGACGCACGTGTGTTCCGGGGGTCGTTGTCAGAGGGTGGGTGCAGACTGGCCGATGTCCCGCGACAACGGCGTCCTGGAGGTGGCAGCCATGCCCGACGTACTCCTCACCGTAGGCACCCGCAAGGGCCTCTTCATCGGCCGCAGGCACGACGGACGGTGGGAGTTCGACGACCCCGCCTTCCCCGCCCAGGCGGTGTACTCGGTCGCCATCGACACCCGGCGGCCGACCCCGCGGCTGCTCGTGGGCGGGGACAGCGCCCACTGGGGCCCGTCCGTCTTCCACTCCGACGACCTCGGCAGGACCTGGACCGAACCGGCCCGGCCCGCCGTCAAGTTCCCCGAGGACACCGGCGCCTCCCTGGAGCGGGTCTGGCAGCTGCACCCGGCGCCCCGCCACTCCCCCGACGTCGTGTACGCGGGGACCGAGCCGGCGGCTCTCTTCCGCTCGTCCGACGGCGGGGAGTCCTTCGAGCTCGTCCGCCCGCTCTGGGAGCACCCGACCCGCTCGAAATGGGTGCCCGGTGGCGGCGGCGAGGCGGTCCACACCGTCGTCACCGACCCGCGCGACCCGGAGGCGCTGACGGTCGCGGTGTCCACCGCGGGCGTGTTCCGCTCCCGGGACGGCGGCGCCGCCTGGGCGCCCTCCAACCACGGGGTGTCCGCCGTCTTCCTGCCCGAGGCGAACCCCGAGTTCGGGCAGTGCGTCCACAAGATCGCCCAGGACGCGGGCGACAAGGACCGGCTCTACCTCCAGAACCACTGGGGCGTCTTCCGCAGCGACGACGCCGGCGCCCACTAGTCCGACATCGGCTCCGGCCTGCCCTCCGACTTCGGCTTCGCGGTCGCCGCGCACCCCCACCGCCCCGACACCGCCTACGTCTTCCCCATCACCGCCGACTCCGACCGCGTCCCGGCCGGCCGCCGCTGCCGCGTCTACCGCACGACCGACGCCGGAGCCTCCTGGGAACCGCTGACCCGGGGCCTGCCCGAGGGCGACCACTACGGCACGGTGCTGCGCGACGCCCTCTGCACGGACGACGCGGACCCCGCCGGCGTCTACTTCGGCAACCGGAACGGCGAGGTCTACGCGAGCGCCGACGACGGCGACACCTGGCGCCGACTCGCCGAGCACCTTCCGGACGTCCTCTGCGTACGGGCGGCGGTGCTCTGAGCGCACCTCCGAAAGGCTCCCGGGCGCGGGCGGCGGTGATCCGAGGACCCGCCGGACGCCCTCGCTCGCGGGTAGGGCGATCCGGGCGAGCGCCGGACGCCCCTCCTCACGTGCGGCGGCCCGTCCGGGCACGCCGCCGCACGCCGGGAGATCAGGGCAGGCGCCAGTCCACGGGCTGGGCGCCCTGCTTCAGGAGCAGGTCGTTCGCGCGACTGAAGGGGCGGGAGCCGAAGAAGCCGCGGTCGGCCGACATCGGGGACGGGTGCACGGACTCGACCGCCGGCAGATCGCCCAGGAGCGGACGGGCCCTGCGGGCGTCACTGCCCCACAGGATCGACACCAGCGGCTTCTTCCGCGCGGCCAGGGCCCGGATCGCCTGCTCGGTGACCTCTTCCCAGCCCTTGCCGCGGTGCGCGCCCGGCTTGCGCGGGGCCGTCGTCAGCGCCCTGTTGAGGAGCAGGACGCCCTGGCGCGCCCAGGGCGTCAGGTCGCCGTTCGACGGCCGGGGCAGGCCCAGGTCCGTGTGCAGCTCCCGGAAGATGTTCTCCAGGCTGCCGGGGAGCGAGCGGACCTCGGGCGCGACCGAGAAGCTCAGCCCCATCGCCATCCCCGGCGTGGGGTAGGGGTCCTGACCCACGATCAGGACCCGCACCTCGTCGAAGGGCTGCTGAAACGCCCGCAGGACGTTCGCCCCGGACGGCAGGTACGTCCGGCCCGCGGCGACCTCCGCCCGCAGGAAGTCCCCCATCTCCGCCACACGCCCGGCGACGGGACGCAGAGCCTCCGCCCAGCCGGGCTCCACCAGTTCGTTCAAGGGTCGCGCTGTCACAATCCGTCACTCTACCGGCCTACAGTGACAGCGAACCTTCTTCCGCTCCACCCGCAGTGAGGACGGTGCACGTGGATTCCGTGGACGAACGGTCCGAGGGCCTGGTCGTCGGTGTCGACTCCGGCGGTTCGGGGCTCCGGGTCGCACTGGCCGAAGCGAGGGGCGGGGCGGTGCTCGGGACGGTCGTCTCGCGGGAGCCCGTGCGGACCGGCAGCGGCGGGATCTCCGCCGGGCACTTCCTCGAGCAGGTGCTGCCGGCGGTGCGCGGCCTCGCGGAGACGCACGGCTCGCGGCCGGTGGTGGCGGTCGCCGTGGGGGCGGCCGGTATGGCGACGCTCGGTGATGAGCTGCGGGCCGAGCTCCCCGGCGCGTTCGCGGAGGCGTGGGGGGTGCGCCGGGTCGCGCTCGCGGCCGACGCGGTGACCGCGTACGCCGGAGCGCTGGGACAGCGCGCGGGGGCGGTCGTCGCGGGTGGGACGGGGATGGTCGCGCTCGGCACCGACCTGACGTCCTGGCGGCGCGCGGACGGCTGGGGGCACCTCCTCGGCGACTGCGGGGGCGGTGCCTGGATCGGGCGGGCCGGCCTGGAGGCGGCGATGCGCGCGTACGACGGGCGGCGGGGCGGTTCGGTGCGGCTGCTGGCACGCGCCGAGAAGCTGTTCGGGCCGGCGGCGGGGCTGCCGGGGACGCTGTACCCCCGTACGGACAGGGCGGCCGTGCTGGCCTCGTTCGCCCCCGAGGTGGGGCGGTGCGCGGAGGAGGATCCGGTCGCCGCGGACATCCTGGCGCGGGCGGCCGCCCGTATCGCCGAGGCCGCCGAGGCCGTCTGCCCCGGCGGGCCGGGGGCCGTGGTGGCGCTGACCGGCGGGCTGTTCCACCTGGGCGACGCGCTGCTCGTCCCGCTGCGGGCGGCGCTCGGGGAGCTGGTTCCGCACGCCGTCGCCGTGCCCCCCGCCGGTGATCCGCTCGCCGGGGCGGTGGGCCTCGCCACGGCGCTGGCGGGCGGGACGCCGAGGCTTCCCGAGGACCCGGCGCTGCTACGCCTCTTCGGCGCCGGGGTGGCGTAGCCCTGGGGTATCCGCCCAGGTGGGGAGCGGTGCGCGGGTCCGCATGGCGTCGGGCGGCCCTCCGGACCGGACATAGAGGGGCAGAAGGCGCGCGACCGCACCTCAGCCGACGGCGCCGGGGACGAAACCAGTAGCATGCGGCGCCATGAGCTCCCCCACTGGGCCTGCTTCCGGCCTGCCTGTACGAATGCCTCGACCCCGCCAGTCCGGGCGGCACCGTCGCCCCGAACCCGCGGCGGCGCCCGAGGGCGCTCCCGCGCTGGTTCTCGCCGTTCCCGGCGTCCCGTCCGCCGCCGTCCGCTCGCTGGCCGAAGAGGTCGTGAGCATCGCCCGCTCCGAGCTGCCCGGCCTTGAGGCCGCGATCGGCTTCCTGGAGGGCGACGACACGGAGTACCCCGCGCTTTCGACCGTGCTGACGTCGGCCGCCGCGCTGCGCACCCAGCGGTACGAGCTGGCCGTGGCCGCCGGCCGCGAGGTCAGCGCGCCGACGGGTCCGGCCGCGGTCGTGGTGCCGCTGCTCGCCGGTCCGGACAGTGCCCAGATGCGCCTGGTGCGCCAGGCCCTCATGGACGGCGGCAACACGGCCGAGCTGACCGACGTGCTCGGTCCGCACCCGCTGCTCGCGGAGGCGCTTCACGTGCGCCTGTCCGAGGCGGGTCTGGCGCGGGCCGACCGCGCCCGTCTGTTCACGGTCGCCACGGCTGCCGACGGCATCATCCTGGCCACGGTCGGTGGCGAGGAGGCCGTGCAGGCCGCCGGGATCACCGGCATGCTGCTCGCCGCGCGCCTCGCCGTGCCGGTGATGGCCGCCGCGCTCGACCAGGAGGGCTCGATCGCCTCCATCGCCGATCAGCTGCGCGCCGCCGGCTCGGAGCAGCTGGCCCTCGCCCCGTACCTGATCGGGCCGGAGCTGGCCGACGGTCTCCTGGACGTCGCGTCGAAGGAGGCCGGCTGCGCCGCCGCCGAGCCGCTGGGTGCCTACCCGGCCATCGGCAAGCTGGTGCTCACGCAGTACACGGCCGCGCTGGGCATTCCGCCGCAGCAGCCGCAGGACGCGCCCTCGCTCTGAGGTCCGCGGCCCCGCGTCGCGGTCGTACGGGAGGGCCCGCTCCGGAATCGTCCGGGGCGGGCCCTCCGGCGTGCTCGGCCCCGCGTGGGGGCCCGGCGCCCGGCGCGGGGCGGGCCGTGGGCCGTGCCCGCCCCGCACGAGGACGCCCCGGCTCCGGAGCGGACCTCCGCCCCTTGCGCGGCGGGCGGCGGGCGCCGGGCGGCGGGCCTCAGCCGAAGACGACGCAGGAGGCCGCGGGTGCCTCGACGGCGCCCGCGCGGGACGGGATTCCGGTCTGCGGGTCGAGGGTGAACCAGGTGACGTCGCCGGAGCGCTCGTTGGCCGCGTACAGGCGTCGTCCGGAGGGGTCGAGGGTCAGGTCGCGCGGCCAGCGGCCGCCGCAGGGGACGGTGGTGACGAGGCTCGCCTCGGCGCCGTCCGCGTCGAGGGCGAGCACGGCGAGGGTGTCGTCGCCGCGCACGGCGGCCCACAGGAACCGGCCGTCGGGGGAGACGACGACCTCCGAGGGGTAGCCGGTGGCGCCCGCGGGGACGACGGGGGTTTCCCCGACGGGTTCGAGCACGCCTTCCGCGGCGTCCCAGCGGCAGACGGTGAGGGTGGGTTCCAGCTCGTTCAGGACGTAGGCGTGCGTGCCCGCCGGGTGGAACGCGAGGTGGCGCGGTCCCGTACCCGGCCGCAGTGCCGTCTCGCCGTGCAGGGCGAGGGCCCCGCTGTCCGGGTCGAGGGCGCAGATCCGTACGGAGTCGGTGCCGAGGTCGACGCTGACGACCCACCTGCCGCTGGGGTCGGGAAGCACCTGGTGGGCGTGCGGGACCCGCTGGCGGTCGGCGACGGGGCCGCTGCCCCGGTGCGCCAGGACCGCCGTGGCCGGGCGTGCGGTGCCGTCCTCGGCCAGGGGCAGGGCCGTGACGCTGCCGGAGGTGTAGTTGGCGGTGAGGAGGTGGCCGGCGGCGACCGCCAGATGGGTCGGGGCCGCGCCGCCGACGGGCACGGGCGGGCCGAGCGGCCGGGGTACGGGCCCGGTGACGTCGAACGCCGCCACCGCGCCCGCCTCGGTCTCCGACACGGCGTACAGGACCGGCCCCGCGAGCGCGAGGAACGACGGGTCGGCGACGGCCCGGCTCCCGCCGGTCACCGTCAGCGCGCCCGTCTCCCCGTCCACGTCGGCGGCGAGCACGCCGTGTCCACCCGCCGACGTGAACGACCCGATGTACGCCCGCGTCCGGCCTCGTACCGCTTCTGTGCCGCCCATGGCCCCTCCCCTGCCCCGTGGCCGGTCACGGCGGACCGGCCGTCGTCGTCCGTTCGGCCCGACGGTAGCAGGCGGTCTAGACCAAAGCGCCTCCCGCTCAGGCCGCCGGAACCAGGGGCGCGCGCGGTGACGTGCGCAGCGGCGCCGCCAGATCCACCAGGGCCTGCTCCAGGCCGTGCAGGTGTCCGAGGGCCGTCTCCGCGCCGGGGTGGTGCTGCGGGACGCCGTCGGGCTCGGCGACCGCCGCCGCGGGGCGGGCCGGCGGCACCAGGGCGTGCACGGCGGCCTCGACCCGCCAGGCCGCCGCCACCAGGCGAGCGTCGTGCGACGCGTCCGGGTCCGCCGCGACCACGGCCAGGCCCCTGATCTCGCGGGCGCAGTCGTCCAGGAGTGCCAGCACCCGGCGGGCCCTCGCCTTCCGTGCCCGCAGCGGGCTCAGCGGGTGCACCAGCGGCGCCAGCGACAGCCGGACCTTCCCCAGCAGGACCTCCAGCTCTCCCGCGTGACGCGCCGGATCCGCGTCCGGGTCTCCCGCCAGCCGCCGCGCCGCGGCGGTCGTGCACGTGTGCACGCACGTCACCGCCCGCTCGATCCACGCGTTGGTCGCGGCGTGCGTCGTCACCGGCAGCAGCGCCACCCCGACCGCCGCCCCGACCGCCCCGACGGCGGTCTCCTGGAAGCGGAGCAGCAGCAGGCCGGGGTGCAGCACGCCGAGCAGGCCGTACAGGAGCCCGGCCATGACGGTCACGAAGAACATCATCCAGCTGTACGAGAGGGGCGCGGTGTAGAAGATGCCGAACACGCACACGGCGACCAGGAGGGCGGTGGGGCCCCCGGCGCCGCCGAGGGGGACGGCGATCAGGAGGCCGGCCGCGATGCCCGCGACCGTGCCGAGGACGCGGCGGAAGCCCCGTACGAGCGTCTCGCCGCGCGAGGCGGTGTTGACGAAGATCCACCAGGCGGTGCCGACGGCCCAGTACCAGCGCTCGTGGGAGATCAGCTGGCCGGCCGCGAGCGCGATGGCGCAGGCGGCCGTGGCCTGGACGGCCTGCCGGGTGGTCGCGCGGGCCAGGCCCGACCCCGGCAGCGGGGTGGGCGCCGCGGGCGGCGGGACGCGGCGCTCGATGCACCAGGCACCGAAGCGGACCGCGCCGACGACGAGCAGCGCGAGGGCGACGGCCGCGTACAGCTCGGGGAGCTGGGCGGGGAGGGCGTGGAGGAACTGGGTGACGAAGAACTGCATGAAGGCGAAGATGCCGAGGGCGTGGCCGCGGGGGCCCCAGCGGCGGGCGTACACGCCGGCGAAGACGACGAGCAGCCAGGCGGCGTCGCGGGCGAGCGGCACGTCGTGCAGGAGGGTGGCGAGGGCCAGTACGGGGAAGCCGACCGCCGGCAGCAGGGCGGTGGTGACGGCCTGGCGGCGGACGGTGGGGTCGGCCACCGTGAACAGCGCGAGCAGCGCGGCGAGACCGGCGGTGAGGGACGCGACGAGGGAGAGACCGAGCAGTTCGGCCAGGGCGACCGCGAGCGCGATGCCGAGGACGGCCCGCGCCGAGACCCTGAGCCTGACCCGGCCCGGATCCGGTGCCATGAAGTACTTGCGCACGGCGGCCAATCCCGCCCCCCTTGATCTGTTCCTCACCGCGCGCGAGGTCCCCCTGGGGTGGTGGGGGCTCGGACACGACGAAGGCACCGCGGGCCAGTCCGGCCTCGTCGCCGGACGGCGCTGCGCGGCGCCGAAGGTATGTGTTGCCTACAAGGATAGACCGAAGGGGGCACAGCGGCTCAACCGCCCGTCGAAACGATGAGCCATTGGCCCACTCCTGCGGCGGTACGAGTGACCGGTCGCAGCCAATGGCTCATGTCGTCCGCACGGTCCGGCCCCCACGGGTGCCGTCGGACGCGGTCAGCCCTCCATGACGCCGAGCTGCTTCATCAGGCCGAGGTCGTCGAAGTTCCACCAGCTCTCGGCGATCCTGCCGCCCGCGCAGCGGAAGGTCGCGTGCGCCGTTCCGGCGATGTCGCGGCCCGTGGCCTCCATGCCCTGGTACGCGCCCGCGTGACGTCCCTTGAACGACGCGCGTACGCAGACCATGTCCCCCTCGGCGACCATGCTCTCGATGGTCGCCACGGGCTCGAAGGCCGTCATGATCTCCTGGTTCTCGACCTTGGCCTGTTCGAGCCCGACGTCGTACGAGGACAGGGACGGGTCGTGTTCCCGGTAGTCGGCGGTACAGATCGCGTCCGCCGCGTCGACGTTCCCCGCGTTGATCACGTCCTCGAAGAAGCTCCGGACCACGGTCTTGTTGAGCTGCTCGTCACGCATCACGTCGAGGTCCGTGAAGGACGGCTCGCCGTCGCACAGCGCGACCATCTCCCGGAAGATCCGGTCGGTCTCGGGCAGATGCGAGTTCTTCATCGCCTCCTCGTAGGAGGGAAACTCCACGATCTCCACCACGTGGGTGGAGTCGGCGCGGTCGCGCCCCACGATGGAGTGGGTCGCCGTCCGCTTGCCCTGGGTCGCCTCGACCCAGGAGTCCATCAGCTTGTTCAATTCATCGACCCTGCTCGTCGTGCAGTCGATGACCTGTACGAACGTCATCGCGGCTCCCATCGTCCGACGCGGCCCATGACGACTTCAGGCTATGCCCGGCCCACGACCGGTGCCCCCGGAGTTGAGGCGGCACGGGCGGCGGACGAGAATCGAAGGAGGATCAGCTCGGTGGCGCCGCCGTCTTCCTCGCGGCGTTTCTCTCCTTCGCACGCGAGGAGGATCGATCGAGATGGAGTTGTTCACCGGGGCGTACGGCGACAACCTCCAGGCCGAGGGGGCGGCCGACCGCAACCGGAGCATGCAGAACGCTCTCGACGGTTTCATGAACGGCCTGACCGGAGCCGACCGCGCCGCACTCGAACGGGTCGCCCTCACCGTGGTGGCCCTGGAGAACGCCGACGAACGCGCGTGGGCGGGCCACCGGCAGAACGAGGTCCACTACTCCGGCAGCATGGTCAAGCTCCTCGCCATGTACGCGGCGCACACCCTGCGCTTCTTCTCCCGTCAACTGGTCCTGGAACAGCATCCGTCGACGTCGGACGCCTTCTTCCTGGGGCTCGCCCACACCTTCGACGGCCAGATCAGGCTGAAGACCCCGAGCAGGATCACCCTCCAGCACGGGGGCGACGACGCCAAGATCGTGCCGGACTACCGGACGGTGCTCGAACCGCAACTCGACGCGTCGGGGCGGCCCGTCGGCGTCGAGTTCACCTTCGGCTACCGCACCCAGCTCAGGGAGATGCTCCTCCAGCAGCAGAACGCCGGCGCGGCCGCCAGCATCCACGGCGTCGCGTTCGGCTTCATGAACGCCAAGGCCGGCGACGACGGCTTCTTCCGGGATCCGCTCCAGCAGGGCATCTGGCTCGCCGGCGACTACCTGGGTCAGTGGACCGCGGTGCGGATCGCGTCCACGAACGACGGGCAGGTCGCCCAGGCGACCACAACCGTGGACATGGCGAGACTCGTCACCCGGATGTTCGACGGCAGCCTGGAGAGCGGCAGCCCGACCGATCTCGTCCAGATGCTCGCGGGCGGCGGGCGCAGCTGGTTCCACCGCGAACTCCTGTGGCCGAACGGCGGGCTCTCCGCCACCCACTCCAAGATCGGCATCGGCCCCCTCAAGCCCAACAGCGCGGGCGTCGTCCACAAAGTGGTGTCGGAGGCGCTCAAGGTGCACGACGGCAACCAGGACCTCGACTTCGTGGTCGTGTGGCAGAACCTCAAGGTCCCGGCCGACCCGACCAGAGCCGAACTCGAACGGGTCTCCCGCATGGTCGAGGCCACCGTCAACGGCTTCCGGCCGTGACGCCGAACCAGCCTCGCTCGGAGCCGTAGGACACCGCCAGGCTGGTGACGCGCTCGGCGTCACCGGCTCCCCGGACGCCGTAGCCGCCGCACCGGCCGTGAAGGCCACGGCGACGGCGACGGCGACGGCGACGGCGACGAGAAGCGGACGACGTCGGCGGCGTACCGAGCATGCGGCCGGTGGCCGTCATGGTCTGGTGGTCGGTCGCGCGGGAGATGCCGAAGTCGATGACGAGGGGGCCGTCGCCGGTCAGGAGGACGTTGTCCGGCTTGAGGTCGCGGTGGAGGACGCCGACGGCGTGCATGTCCCAGAGGGGCTCCGCCGGCCCGACCACGAGCAGCCGCAGATCGCCCCCGGCTCCCGGACCGGTGCCTGCGCACCGGAGACGGGCCCGGCCGCGATGTCAGTCCGCTGACGTATTCTTCCGGCCACCGCACACCGACCGTGAGGATCAAGAGAATTGACCGGCTCGACCGCTTTCCCCCTGCCCTTCCACACCTCCCGTTCCCTGCCGTTCGCGACACCCCGGACGCTGCGGGAAGTGGAGATGACGCAGTGCAGCGCGCACATCCGGTCGAAGCCGGGGTGGTTCGACAAGAGGAACGACGCGGACATCGTCGCCAGGTGGACGCGGGAGGCGGTCGCCGAGGGGCTCACCGAGGCGCAGGTGCGTTACGTGCTCGCCGAACTCGCGCACTACGCCGCGCTGCGGGACGAGCGGACCGGCGTCGAGGTGTCGACGGTCGACGGCGTGTGGCAGTCGGACACGCTGATCGACGAGGAGCTCAGGTCCCGGCTGGGCGAGGCGGTCCGGGTTCTCGAGGAGGTCCCCGACGCGGAGCGGGACTGGCATCCAGGATCCGGCGGCCAGGTGCTGGACCTCGTCCACCCTTCCCTGTTCTGCCTGGTGAGGGACGTGAGCGGCGCGCCCGAGCAGGCGTGGGCGAACCCGACGAACCACTACTCGAAGTACGAGTTCTCGGAGAGGTTCCAGTGGCTGCCCACGGACGTCGAGGTCGGTGACGACGGCGACGTCGCCTTCCGCTCGTACGTCAACAACGTCCATCCCGAGAAGCACCGCGAACTGGCCGCCGTCCTTCCGGACTTGTTCGCGCGCATGCGTCCGCTGCTGGAGAACGTGCTCACCGATCTGCGCCGTCCGCGGCCGCCGCGCATCGAGGTCGATCCCTACGGCTGGTACGACTCGGAGCCGCGGCGTCCCGACAGGTCCGCGTACGGCGACGACGACGCGGCGCACAACGAAGCCCTCCGCGTCTGGGAGAGGGCCCTGGACGACTGGTGGGAGACCCGTCGTCCCGTCGTCCCGGACGCCCCGGTCTTCACCATGCCCGAGGCGCCCGACGAGTCCGCCCGGGTGGACCTGCGCGGTCGCCGTCTCCAGGTCATCGTGAAGCTCGCCACGATTCACCTCACCCCGGAGAAGCCCGAGTACTCCGGCGGTTCCTGGCACGTCGAGGGGATGCTGAACGAGCGGATCGTCTCGACGGGCATCTACTACTGGGACAGCGAGAACATCACCGAGAGCCGTCTGGGCTTCCGGGCCGCGCTCGACGATCCGGAGTACCAGCAGAGCGACGACAACGGCGTGCGCGAGGTGTACGGCCTGGAGAACGAGGACGCGCTGAACCAGCTCCTCGGATCGGTGTCGACGCCGGCGGGCCGCTGCCTGGCGTTCCCGAACGTCCTGCAGCACCGCGTCGGCTCGTTCCGCCTGGCGGACCCCAGCCGCCCGGGACATCGCAAGATCCTCGCGTTCTTCCTGGTCGACCCGGAGCACAGGATCGTCTCGACGTCCGACGTGCCCCCGCAGCAGCCGTGGTCCGACACCTCGACCATGACGCTCGCACAGGCCGAGGAGTACCGCGAGGAGCTCATGCGGGAACGCAAGTTCTTCGTCGACGAGCACAACGAGCAGCTCTACGAACGGGAATTCTCGCTCTGCGAGCACTGAACACGGCTACTCGCGAGTAGGGTCTGGCGCTGTCACTTCCGTGCCGGTTCAGTCCGGACGACAGCCAGGAGGGCACGTGGCGGACGACGCACTGACGGACTTCACGCGAGAGCCGTTCCGTCACGAGGGACGGTCGCACACGGTGCTGCGGTCGGGGAGCGGTCCGGCGGTCGTCGTCATGGCCGAGATCCCGGGCATCACCCCGAAGGTGGCGCGGTTCGCGCGACGGGTGCGCGACCTCGGCTGCACCGTGGTCCTCCCGGACCTGTTCGGGGTCGCCGGACGGGATCCCGATCCGGCGGCGCACGGGCGCCTCGGAACCGTGGCGACAGGGGTGCGCGCCGTCGCCCACATCTGCGTGAGCCGGGAGTTCACCGTGCTGGCGGCCGGACGCACCTCTCCGGTCGTCGGCTGGCTCCGGGCCCTCGCGGCCCGGGAGCACGAACGGTGCGGCGGCCCCGGTGTCGGAGCCGTCGGCATGTGCTTCACCGGCGGCTACGCCCTCGCGATGGCGACCGACGAGCGCCTCCTGGCGCCCGTCCTGTGCCAGCCGTCGCTGCCGCTCGCGGTCAGCGCGCGCAACCGCCGCTCCCTCGACATCTCTCCGGACGACCTGCGCGCGGTCCAGCGCCGGTGCGAGGCCGGTCTGACCGTCCTCGGGCTGCGCTTCCGGGGGGACAGGCTCGTCCCCGGCGAGCGGTTCGCGCTGCTGAGGGCGAGGCTCGGCGAGGCCTTCGTCGGAATCGAGCTCGACGACGGCGCGGCGAACCCCCACGCCCTGACCCCTCCGCACTCCACCGTGACCGAACACCTCGTCGACGAGCCCGGTCAGCCCACCCGTGAGGCCCTCGACACCGTGCTCGAGCACCTCCGCACCCGACTCCTGACCCCGGAGGCGTGAGCGTCCCGACGCGCGCCGCGCGCCGGAGGACCGGCCCCCTCGTGCTCCGGGGTCAGCTCCTGCGCCACGGCGGGTCGGGCGGGGCGGTGCCGCTACACCACCTCCAGGCAGTAGTCGGTGTGGCTCGTCTCGGTCCAGGGGGGGCTCTGCGGCTCGACGGTGTACGCCGGGTCGACCCCTCGCCGCGGGCCTGTTCGGGCGACGTGAACGCGATCGTGCCGAGCGTGAGGGACGTGCGGGTCAGGTCCAGGGCGTGCGAGATGCCGAAGTCGATGAGCCGCGGCCCGGTGAGCGGCAGGAGGACGTTGCCCGGCTTCACGTCCCGGTGGACGATCGCCGCCCGGTGGAGGTCCACCAGCGCCTCGGCCATCCCGGCGACGATCCAGCGCACGGCCGCCGGGGGCAGGGCACCGCCGTCGCGGACCAGTTCGCCGGGGGAGGGGGCGGGGACGTACCCCGCTCCCCCCGGTCCGACGGCACCGACGGCACCGACGGCACCGACCGTACGGGATACGGAAGCGACCCATCGGTACAGTCGTGAATCGGATGCGTTCGCTCGCGTTCGGACGGGTTGCGGGCGATGTGGACGGTTCGGAACGGTTCGGTCGACGCGACCGGGGACAGAGGAGGCCGACGGAGCATGGCGGTGGACGAGCTCGACACCAGGATCCTGCGGTTGCTCATCGAGCAACCACGGACGAGCGTGCGCGAGTACGCCCGGATCCTGGGGGTGGCGCGGGGCACCGTGCAGGCCCGGATCGACCGTCTGGAGCGGGACGGGGTGATCACCGCGACCGGGCCGGTCCTCTCTCCGGCCGCGCTCGGGCACCCGGTGCTCGCCTTCGTGCACGTCGAGGTGACCCAGGGGCGTCTGGACGAGGTCGGCGACGCGCTCGCCGGCGTGCCCGAGATCGTCGAGGCCTTCTCCATCACCGGCGGCGGCGACCTCCTGACGCGGGTGGTGGCGCGCGACGCCGGCCACCTGGAGGACGTCATCCAGCGGCTCATCAGGCTGCCGGGCGTGGTCCGCACCCGCACCGAGATCGCGCTGCGCGAGCGGGTGGCGCACCGGTTGCTGCCGCTCGTCGAGGCGGTCGGGCGGCGGTCGGGCGGCCCCCGGCAGTGAGCCGCTAATTCGGGGGCGGTGGGCGGCGGCCTGTGGCAGGGTACGAGCGCCCGCGCCCTCGTCTGATCCGGAGCGTCCGATGCCCGTCCCCGCCCGACTCGCCCCTCTGCTCGCCCAGTTCGACTTCGCCCGGCAGCGGCTCACCGACCGGATGGCGGGCCCGCTGATGGACAGCGGGAACGGCACGGAGGTGGAGGTCGGTCCGATGACCGACGCGGAGTACCTCTGGGAGCCGGGGCCTGGCTGCTGGTCGGTCCGCCGGCACGCGGACGGACCGGGTCCCGGCGCCACCCTCCTCGTGGGCACGGGCGAGTTCGGCCGGGACACGACGCCGCCGCCGCACCCCGAGCCGGCCCCGTTCACCACGATCGCCTGGCGGCTCAGCCACCTCACCGAGATGCTCGCGCTGCGCGCCGACCACACCAACGGCAGCCGCTCCCTGACCCGCGACGACCACCCCGTCAGCGGGGACGCCGACACCGCCGTCAAGGCCTTCTCCGCCGCCGCCGACGCCTGGCGGGACGCCCTGACGTCCGCCGGCGACAAGGACCTGGACACGGTGGGCCATTGCACCTACCCGCACGGCAGCGACCCCGAGGAGCTCTTCCTCGACGTCGTCTGGTGGGTCAACCAGGAAGTCCTGCACCACGGCGCGGAGATCGCCCTGCTGAGGGACCTGTACCGGCTCGGGAACACGCGGTCCTGACCCCGGTCGTCTGCGCCCGGCGGCCCGGCCCGGCCGGGCCGCTCGGCGGGGCGCACCCACACCCGTGCTCCTTTCCCCGTACGCGAGTTCAGCGGACCGTACGGGCGAGCAGCATCGCCACGTCGTCCTGGGCGGGTCCCGCCAGGAGCCGCCCGAGGACCTCGTCGCAGAGCCTGTCCAGGGGCCGGTCGACGGGCCGGAGCGCCTGGGCGAGCTGGCGCATGCCCTCGTCGAGGTCGCGGTCACGGGCCTCGATCAGGCCGTCCGTGTAGAGGACGAGCAGACCGCCCTCGGGCAGCGAGACCTCCTCCGTGCCGAAGTCGTGGGCGCCGGTGCCGAGCGGGGTGCCCGGCGGGCCTTCGAGGAAGGTGACGGTCCCGTCGTCGGTGGCCACGGCAGGCGGCGGGTGGCCGGCGCGGGCGATGACCCAGCGGCCGGTGGCCGGGTCGTGGACCGCGTACACGCACGTCGCCATCTCGTCCTCGCCCAGGTCGGCGACGACCGCGTCGAGCGAACTGAGCATCCGGGCCGGCGGGATGTCGTGGCGGGCCAGGGTCCGCACGGCGGTGCGGAGTTGGCCCATGACGGCCGCCGCGTGGATGCCGTGCCCCATGACGTCGCCGATGACCAGGCCCGTCCGGCCACCGGGCAGGGTGATCACGTCGAACCAGTCGCCTCCGACGTCGTGCGCGCTCGCGGGCAGGTAGCAGCCGGTGAGTTCGAGGCCGGTGACGGACGGGAGCTCGTTGTTGGTGAGGCTGCGCTGGAGGGTGATCGCCGCCTCCCGCTGGGTGGTGTAGAGGCGGGCGTTGTCGATGTTGAGGGCGGCACGGGCCACCACCTCGTCGATGAGGACGCAGTCCTGCGCGTCGAAGGGCTCACGGGTCCGCAACCGGGTCACCGTCACCGCGCCCAGCACCTGCCCCCGGGCCACCAGGGGGACCAGACGCGCCGAGCCGATGCGGGTGGCGAGGTAGGTGCGGAGCGCCTCGGTGCGGGGGTCCTTGAAGAGCTCCGGGATGTCGGACGTGTAGAGGTTCGTGGGCCGCCCGTGGACGACGACCTGCTCGTACACCGAGTCCAGCGGGATCTGGAAGGTCTGCCCGGGGGCGAGCAGCGAGGTCGGCGCGGTCGGATCGGGGAAGCGTGCCGCGAGGCGCCGGAGGACCCCCCGGGTGGAGGCGGCCGGATCGTCCGGTTCGAGGACGGACTCCAGCATCTGTACGTCCGCGGAGTCGGCGAGCTGCGGCACGAGGAAGCGGACGGCCTCCTCGGCCGTCTGCTTCAGGTCGAGCGTCGTGCCGATCCGGGCGCCCGCCTCGGCGAGCAGCGCGAAGCGGTGACGGGCGCGCTCGACCTCGGTGTGCGCCTCCTGGCTCTCGGTGATGTCCACGAGGGAGGCGATGAGCCCGAGGGACCGGCTGTCGCTGCGGTCGACGAGCGGCGCGTACGAGCAGGACCAGATGTGGTCCCGGTCGGGGTCCGCCGGGGTGCGGCCGACCCGGCGGGCGTCGACGACCGCGTTCCCGCTGTCGAGGACCTGCCGCATCAGCGACTCGAGCGAGGCGGCGTTGACGCCCGGCACGACCTCGGTGAGGCGGCGGCCCACGTGCTCCGGCGCCGACATGCCGTTCATCCGGGCGAGGGCGTCGTTGACGCGCAGGAAGCGCAGGTCGGGGCCGAGGAGCGCGAGGCCGATCGGCGACTGGGTGAAGAGGCTCTCCATCGCCGCCAGGTTCTCCCGCATCCGCAGGACCTCGGAGGTCTCCACCGCGATGAGCATCGCCCCCGGCCGGCCCTCCGGGTCGGCGGCCGGCACGATCCACATCTCCATGGCGACGGTGTGGCCGTCGCGGTGGCGCACGGGGAGCGTGCCCACCATCGTCTCGCCTGCCTGGACGCGGTCGGTGAGCCGGTCGGCGAGTTCACGGTTGGCGTCCGGGACGAGGAGCGGCGTGGCGAGCCGCCCGAGCACGTGCTCGGGTCGGTGTCCGAGGAGGTCCTGGGCGGCGAGCGACCACTCGACGATCCGGCCGTCGGCGTCCTCCCGCCACAGGGCGATCGGGAGCAGCTCACGGAGCACGCCCGCGTCACCGACGGCCGCCCTGGGCGGCTGCGGAACCCTGCTCGACGACTGATCTGTCTCCAACGCATCGACCTACGCATCGGCCCGGCCCCAGAGGGCTCAATCCCTACCGAATCACCCTAGCCGAGTCATGTACGGCGGGCTCTGCACAGTGCGGCCGATCGAGGACCCGCCGGTTCCGTAGTTCTACGGATGCGCGGTACCGAGCGGGCCTGCGAGAGTCGGTCCGACCTCTGTGCACGTCGTCCGTGCCGGCCGGAGCCGCCACGGACCCGGCCGCGCACCCCCGTCCCGGCCGTCCCCGCCGCCCGTCTCCTTCCCCGCCCGTCCCTGCCCCTCTTCCGCACCTCGTCCCCGACCCGCCCCCGTGCCGCAGGGCCGTCCCTGCCCCCCGCGCCCCGCTCGCCCCCTCTCCCCGGAGCATCCCGCATGCGCAGCCGCTTGCCCGACGAGCTCCGCCCCGGCGTGCCGTCGTACGGCGGCACGCCGGGCGCCGGCAGGGAGCCGGAGGAGGCCCGCGAGATGCTGCTCCGGGCCCGGCGGCTCACCGCTGAAGGGCATCCGGCGGCGGGCGGGGCGTGGGAACGGGCCGCGACGGCCCTGCGGCGCGCGGGCGGGACGATCACGCCGGGGGATCACGCGGACGCGCTGGACTCGACCGCGCTGGACTGCCGGGGCAGGGCGCGGCCGGCCGCCGGGCCGCTCTTCGCGCGGGCGGCCGATCTGCACGAGCGGGCGGGTCGGCACGGCAAGGCGCTGGTCTCCCGGGCGCGGGCGGTGCTGGCCGGCGAGGACGCGGGGGGCGCGGCCCACGGCCGGCTCGGGGAGCTGTGCGAGCGGGCCGCCGTCCTGCACCGCGCCGGGCGGGCCACCGCCGGGCAGACGACGACGGTTCTCCTGCTCCACCTCCGGGCGCGCGCCGATCGTCTCGACACCCTCCCCGACCCGGCCGCCGGGGCCGCCGGGCTGCGCGAGGAACTCGGGAGGCTGATCGCCTCCGCCGCGCCGCACCGGGCGGACCCGGCCGTCCTCTGCCCGCTCGCCGACGCCCGCGCGCTCCTCGGCCGGATCAGCGCGCCGGACGCCCCGGCCGCGGCCCTCGCCCACCTCAGGGCCGCCGTCGCGGGCCACCGCGCCGCGGGCCGGCCGTGGGGAGCCGTGGAGCACGAGCTGGTCCTCGCCGGCGTCCTCCGGGCCACGGGCGCCCATGAGGAGGCGGCCGCGCTCCTCCGGTCCTCCCTCCGTGCCGCCCTCCCCTCCGACGGCTCCGCCTCCTCGCTCCGCCGTGACGACCGGGCCCGCCTCTGTCTCGCGCTCGCGCGGTCCGTCGGGGTTTCGCGCGCGGCCGGTCGCGGGCGGGACGAGTGGCGCGGCGGGGCCGCGGGCTCACACCGGGCCGACGACGGACCGGGCGGACGGTGGCGCGACGGGGCCGGGGGAAGGTCCCCGGTCGCGCTCGGAAGCGATCTCGGGCCGGACGAACGGCGGCGCGTCGGGGCCGAGGAGCTGGCGCTGCTCGTGGACGCCGTCCGGCTGACCGGTGGGGCGGCCGTGGATCCGTGTCCGGGAGCGCTGGCCCGGTTGCGACTCGGCTCCGCGTATGCCGAGCTGGGCCGGTACGGGGAGGCCGCCGCACTGCTCGAAGAGGCCCTGCGGGGCTTCGCCGAGGACGGCGACGAGGCGGGAGTCGTACGGGCCGGGGCCTGGCTCGCGCACAGCGTACTGTGCCTGGGCGACACCGGCCGGGCCGGACGGGAGTACGCGCGCGCGGCGGCGCGGGCCGGGCGGTGGGAGGAGTCGCGGCACGCCGAGGCCCTCGGCCGTCGAGCGGCTCAGGCGGGCGCCGCGGCCGGCCCGCCGGAGCGGACCGCCCTGGCCGGCGACGGATGTGCCGGTCCGGGCCCGGAGTTGCGCGGGCTGCCGGAGCCGTACGGGCCTCCGGGGCGCTACCAGGTGAATGTGTACGGCGATGTGGGCGGGACCGGGCGGAACACCGTCGCGGTCCCGAGGACCCGAGTGCAGGGGTGCGTGTGAACAGAGTGATCGACGGCCGCTTCGAACTGGTCGAGCGGCTGGGCGGCGGCGGCATGGGAACGGTCTGGCGCGCCCGCGACCTGGCCCTCCACCGCGACGTGGCGCTCAAGGAGGTCCGGCCGCCCGATCCCGCACTGGTCGAGCACGACACCGAGAGCGCCCGGACCCTGCGGGCCCGGGTGTTGCGCGAGGCGCGGGCCTTGGCCAGGATCGACCACCCCAACGTGGTGACGATCCATCACATCGTGGACGCGGGCGAGGGGACGTACCCGTGGCTCGTGATGGAGCTCGTCACGGGTGGTTCGCTCCAGGACCGGCTGGAACGGGGCACGATGACCCCCGCCGAGGCCGCACGCATCGGCCGCGGTCTGCTGTCGGCCCTGCGCGCCGCCCACGAGCGGGACATCGAGCACCGCGACGTGAAGCCCGCCAACGTCCTGCTGCGGCCGGACGGCAGGCCGGTGCTCACCGACTTCGGCATCGCGGCGATCCGCGAGTCCACCGTCCTGACCGCCTCGGGCTCGATCATCGGGTCGCCCGACTACATGGCTCCCGAGCGGATCCGCGGCGGCACGAGCGGACCGGCCGCCGACCTGTGGTCCCTCGCCATGCTCCTGTACGTGGCCGTCGAGGGCCGCCACCCACTGCGCCGCGAGAACACCCTCGCGACCCTGGCGGCCGTCCTGTCCGACGACGTGCCGCCGCCCGTCCAGGCCGGTCCCCTCACCGACGTCCTCAACCGCCTGCTGGTGCGGGACCCCTCCGCCCGTCCCGGCGCGGAGGAGCTCGACCGCACCCTCGCCGCCGTGGCGGGGGCGGACCCGGCGGACCCGGCGGCCCGTCAGGACGCTTACGGGATAAGGGACGTGGTGCCGCCTCAGCCTACGGACGGGTCGCACCCCGGAGCGGCGGTGCCGTGGACCGCGGGAGGCGGAGGTACGCCGGGAGGCGCCGCGGTCGGCGGCGCGACAGGAAGCGGCACGGTCGGCGGCGCGGTCGGCGGCGCGACAGGAAGCGGCACGGTCGGCGGAGGCCCGGCGGGGACGACCTCGTTCCACTTGGCGCCTCCGTCGCAGGCGGTCCCGGCACCGCCGTCCACTCCCTTCCCGCCCCCCACGCCCGGCGCCTTCGCTCCCTCGGGCCCGGCCTACGCGCCCGGGGCGGACGCGACTCCCCCGGCCGCCACGACCGCCACCCCGGCACGGGCCGGGGGACGGCGGGCTGGGCGTGCCCGGCGGCTCGCCGGCCTCGTCGCCGTGGTGGTCCTCGCGGTGGGCATCCCCGTCGGCGCCATGGCCTGGGACTGGCGCCCCGACGAGCCGGGCAGCGACCCGACCGCCGCTCCCCCGGCACAGCGGAGCCCGACCGCCGGGCAGCCTTCCGCCTCCACCACCCCGGCGAAGGAGCCGACGACGCCGGAGCAGCGCGATCTGCTGACCCCCGACGGGGTCAGGGCGGCCGTCGCGGCGGTGAACGCGGCCACGGGCGGCGCCAAGGTGACGAGTTTCGTCGTCTACCCGGACTACGTCGTGGCCCAGGCGCTCGTCAAGGGCAGTACACAGCGGTACGACCGGTACATGTACCGGGGCGAGGACGTGGCCGTGAAGCAGGGACCCGGCGGCACCGCCTTCCCCGGCACGGTGCCGACCGACCTGGACGTCTTCGACTGGGACGTCCTGCCGGCGCTCATGAAGCGCGCGGACAAGGAGCTGGGCATCGCCGAACCGACGAGCCGCTACCTCGTCGTCAACCCGGCCTCCACGCTCACCGGCAGCGGCCCCGGACTGAGCGTCTACCTCTCCGACACGTACGGCTCGGGGTATCTCAGCGCCGACGCCAAGGGCCGGGTGATCGCCACCTACCCGCGCGAGAACTGATCGCCGCCGGCCCCGGCCCCGGCCCGGACGACGAGCGAGGCGAGTCCGGCTCTCGTCTCCACGCCGGTCTTGCGGTAGACCCGGGCGACATGGCTCTCGACCGTGCGCGGGCTGAGACAGAGCCGGTCGGCGACGGCCTGGTTGGTGAGCCCCTCGGCGACGAGGGCCGAGATCTCCCGCTCGCGCGGGGTCAGCACGGCGAGCCGCCCCCCGGCGGCGTCCTCCGGCGGGGCCGGTCTGGTCCGGTCGGCCAGGTCCACCAGCATCAGGGCGCCGGCCTCGGCGGCCAGTCGGCGCCCCCTTCGCCACACCGCCGCGGCCTGCTCCGCGTCGCCCGAGGCGTGCAGCTGGGGGGCGGCGAGGAGCAGGCTGTGGGCCTCCCGGACGACGGCGCCCGACCGGGCGCTCTCCCCGGCCGCGTCGACGAACGTCCGGGCCGCCGCGGCCGGTTCGCCCCGCTGTGCCTGGACACGACCCCTGGCACGCAGCGCCGCACCCCGTTGGACGGGCAGGCCGAGGGCGTCCGACTCGGCCCCGGCGAGCCGCGCCGCCCGCTCCGCCTCGGCGAGGTCGCCCTCGGCGAGGGCCGCCCCGGCGAGCAGTTCGAGATAGCCGGGGCGCAGCGAGGGCTGGACCCTCGACAGGTCCCGGCCCCGGCCCGCCCGCACCAGCACCTCCCGCACCCGGTGCGGATCCCGGGTCAGCGGGATGCCGTAGCCGAGGAGGCAGCGGGCCTGGGTGGCCCACCACCCGTCCGCCATTCCCACCGTCGCGGCCGCCTCCTCGGCGGCGGCCGGCCCCTCGGGGTCCCCGAGGGGCCGGGCGTGGAGGAGGACGGTGGCCCTGATGGCCCGGCTGAATCCGAGGAGTTCGGCGCCTCCGAGGGCTCGTGCCACGGATACGGACTCGTCCGCCAGGTCGAGGGCGGCACCGATCCGACCGGTCTGGAAGTGGACGTACGCGCCGCAGAGGAGGAGCTGGGAGAGCGCGAAGGGGCGGCCGTGGCGACGGGCCATCTCGGTGCCCCGGGTGGCGTGGCGTTCGGCGGCCCCGTACTGCTCCAGGAAGACCTCGCACCAGCCGAGGCGCACCAGCGACTCGGCGTGGTCGGCCAGCTCGCCGTCGGTGAAGGCGTCCGTGAGCGCCGCCGCCTCCGCCGCGTACCCGCGTGCGGCCTCGGTGTTCCCCTCGTACACCTCGCCGAGCGCCGCCAGGGTCAGCACCTCGGCCGTACCGGGCTCGTCGCCCCGCCGCCTGGCCTCGTCGAGCGCCTCCACGACGACGGGGCGCACCTCGGGGTACCGGGCGGCGAAGAGGGCCCTGCACCCCCACTCCACGACGAGCCACGTCCGCAGGTCGGGCCGTGGCCCGGGGGTCCGCTCCAGCTCGCGCCGGAGCAGCACGTCGGCTTCCGGGTAGCGGCCCAGGTGACGCTCCATGAAGGCGCAGAGGAGTACGGCGGAGGTCCGCAGCTCCGCCGTGACGGCGGGGTCGTCGCCCTCGCCGTCGCCCTCGCCGGCGCCCTCGCCGGTGTCTGCGACGGCGCGTGTGCCCTCGTGTGCGGCCAGGTGCGTGTCAGCGCGTGCGGCCTGGCCTATGCCCTCGTGTGCGGCGGCCTGGCCTATGCCCTCGTGTGCGGCGGCCTGGCGTGGGTCCTCGTGTGCGGCGGCCTGGCGTGGGTCCTCGTCTGCGGCGGCCTGGCGTGGGTCCTCGCGTCCCGCGTCGCCGCGCCGGTCGGGGCCGCAGTCGTCGATGAGCCGGTGGAGGAGGTCACGGCTCTCCGCGACCCGGCCCGCGGACCCCAGGGCACGGGCCCGCCGGAGCATCAGGTCTCTCCGGGTGGACCGGTGTCCGGGGGCGTCGGGAAGCAGGTCGAGGACGACCGCGAGCCACTCCGCGGCGCGCGCGGGATCGGCCGCGCCGACGAGTTCGGCGGCCCGGACCAGTTCGGCCGCGGTGTGCGGATCCCAGGCGGTCGTGGCCCACACGAGGTGCGGGGCTCGCTCGGTCAGCGGTGCCCCCGCCTCGGCGAGGGCCGCCGCGGCCCGCCGGTGCAGTTCGCGGCGCCGCCACGGGTCGAGTGCGCCGCGCACGAGTTCCGGCAGGGCGGGGTGCCGGAGCCCGAGGAGGCGTCCCCGCGCGTCGGACCGGACGAGGTCACGGCGGGCGAGGGCTCTCAGGGCCTGGTCGACGTCCTCCCGTTCCATGCGGTGGGGGGCGGGCGCCCCGACGGACGCGACCAGTTCGGGCGTCGCCCGCTCACCGAGCACGGCGACGGCCTCGACGACGTCCCGTTCGGCCGCGTCGAGCGGGCTGAGTTCGTCGAGCAGCACCGCCAGCGGCCCGGCACAGGCCTGCTCGCCCCGGCCGGTGCGCGCGACCGCGAGGGCCCGGTAGTAGAGCGGGACGCCCAGGCTGTCCCGGTGGACCTGCCGGGCCGCCCGGGGCGGCAGTCCGGGGGCGAGTCCCGCCGCGCAGTCCTCCTCCCCCAACGGCCCCAGGGCCAGCGGCGAGACGGCCCCCGAGTCGACGGCGCGGGCCAGGGCCGACGCGAGATCGGGCGGGGTCTGGCGTTCCCGGCGGCCCAGCACGAGCAGCACGGGCGCCCGGCGCGGATGCCGCAGCAGGTGGTCGACGAGCTCCACGGACGCCGGGTCCGCGCCGTGGAGGTCGTCGAGGACGACCACCAGCCCGGGGTCCCCGACCCGCCCCAGGGCGGCGGCGATCCGGCGCACGCTGCCGGTGCGGCCGGCCGTGGGCCCGCCGGAGGTCTGCCCTCGCTCCGGCGACGGGAGCGGCGGCGGTTCCAGGAGGTCGGCGAGGTCGGCGAGGGCCGGGGTCGTGGCGCGGTCGCGGTGGTCGAGGTCGGCGAGGGCGTCGGCGAAGACGTGGAAGGGGGTGCCGTGGTCCGCGCCGGCGGGGCAGGAGCGGCCGTGCAGGACGACGGTGCCGCGGAGGCGGGCGCGTAGGGCGAACTCGGCGAGGAGCCGGGTCTTGCCGATGCCCGGCTCGCCCGTGACGTCGACGGCGACCGGCCCCGCTCCCCCGGACCGCAGGCGCAGCAGCGCGTCGAGCCGGTCGAGTTCGCGGGCCCGCCCGACGAGCGGCACGCGGTCGGCGCGCCCCCGGTCCCCGAACGTCTCCATGTACCAGCCCTCCCCGTACGGCCGTACGTCCTGCGGCGTACCGTCCCGCTTTTTCCCGGTTCCCAGTTGTACGGCACGCCACCGACAACGGTGCCCGCAGCCCCTCGCGCGGGGCACGCGGTCGGCTGCGGCAGCCGCCGTCAGGGGTGCACGCGGACGCCCGTGAGCACCTCGTCGACCGCGCCCGGCGGCTGCCGCTCGACGGCCGGCATCGGCCGGAGTCGTCGCCACGACCGGCTTCCACGACCGGTCGCATCCGACGCGCGCCTTCGGACGTCTCGTGGGGACCGCTCCCGGACGCTTCGTCCGGGAGGACGCCGGCGGATCGGCGGCGCCCGACGGGAATGAGGCGGTGGGGCGGCGGGTTGACGGAACGTACGTCGACGGAAGCCGGTGCCTGGCGGCACGCCAGGACGACCGGCCGGAGCAGAAGGAAGCACCATGAAGATCGGCATCATCGGCGCCGGCAACATCGGCGGCAACCTCACCCGCCGTCTCACCGCCCTCGGGCACGACGTCTCCGTGGCCAACTCCCGTGGCCCCGAGAGCCTCGGCGCGCTCGCCGAGGAGACGGGCGCCACGCCGGTCGTGGCCGCCGAGGCCGCCCGGGGCGCCGAGGTCGTGGTCGTGACCGTCCCGCTGAAGAACGTCCCCGACCTGCCGTCCGGTCTCTTCGACGGCGCCGCGGACGGCTTCGTCGTCATCGACACCGGCAACTACTACCCGAGGGAGCGCGACGGCCGCATCGACGCCATCGAGGACGAGGGGCTGACGGAGAGCCGCTGGACGGAGCGGCAGATCGGCCACCCGGTGGTCAAGGCGTTCAACGGCACCTACGCGCAGGACATCCTGGAGCGGCCGCTCCCGGCTGGCGACCCGGGGCGGCTGGCCCTGCCGGTGGCCGGGGACGACCCGGCGGCGAAGGAGCGGGTCCGCCGCCTGATCGACGAGCTCGGTTTCGACACCGTGGACGCGGGCGGCATCGACGACTCCTGGCGCCAGCAGCCGGACACCCCGGTGTACGGGCTCCGCGAGGGCGTGGACGCGGTGACGAAGGCTCTCGCGGAGGCTTCGCCCGAGCGGCCGGAGGGCTTCCGCGGCTGATTCCGCGTCGCCCGGCGAACATCCGGCCGTTACTGGAATCCGCGTCCCATCACGGGGAGTCACCGCTGCATTAGGGTGTCCGGCATGTCCCCCAAGCAGCAGCGTGGCGAGGCCACGGTCGAGCGCCTGCTGACGACGGCTCTGCGGGTGTACGCGGACTCCGGCCAGCAGGGCTTCACGGTGAACGCGGTGTCGGCGGCCAGCGGCGTCAGCCTCGGCAGTCTCTACCACCACTTCGGCAGCTTCGACGGCCTCGCCGCGGCCCTGTACATCCGGTGCATGGAGCAGTTGTGCGGCGAGGTCGTCGCCGCCCTGACCCGGACCAGGACCGGCCGCACCGGGGTGCGCGCGGTGATCACGACGTACCTCCGGTTCACCGAGGAGCACCCGGACGCGGCCCTGTTCATCCACGCCTCCGCGTACTCGGGCTACCTCGTCGCCCACGCCGACCGCATCCGGGCGGCCAAGGAGCCGCTGCTCTCGGCGATCGGGGCGTGGGTCCGCCCGCTCGTGGAGGCGGGCGAGATCGCCCCGACCCCCGGGCCGGTGATCGAGGCACTGGTCATCGGGCCGGCGGCGGAGACCGCCCGCCGCTGGCTCTCCAGCACGTACGACGTCGATCTCGCCGAGGCGGCGCGCGTCCTGCCGGACCGCGTCTGGCGCTCGCTCAGCTCGGTCTGACCGGCGAGACGCCCCGGGTCTGTCAGGGTCGCCCCCGGGGTCTCTCAGGACCGCCCCCCGGGGCCCGTCGGGGTCGCCCCCCGGGGTCCGTCGGGACCGCCCCGCTCAGTCGCCCGCGGGCGCGGTGAAGGTGACCGCGGCGGCGGGCACGGTGACCTCCGCGTCGCTCCCGAGGGCGTAGGCGGCGACGCGGGAGACGGTCGCCGCCGGGACCAGCTCGCTGACTCCCGGCACGGCCGGGCAGTCCTGGGTGGCGTGCGCGTCGTGCGGCACGACGACCCGGTAGCCGCGCTCCAGGGCCGTACGGGCCGTCGCCTGGACGCACATCTCCGACATCACGCCGCAGACGGCGAGCGCCCGCACCCCGGCTTCGGCGAGGACGCCGCCGAGCGGGGTCCCGTGGAAGCCGTCGTCGCGGGGCTTGCGGATCACCACCTCGCGGGGGCCGGGCTCGACCGGGTGGTGGAGCTCCCAGCCCGGCGTGTGGGGTTCGTCCTCGGACCCGGGCGGGCCGTCGTTCTGGAGGTGGACGACGAGCGCCCCTCCGCGGCGGGCCCGGGCGATCAGATCCGTCGTGCGGTCGACGAGCCGGGTGGCCGCGGGCACGGCCCCGTCCCCGGTGACGAACGCCGACTGCACGTCCACGACGATCAGGGCGTCCACCGGCTGCGCGAGCTGAGTCATCCCGCCATCATCACGCCCGCGAGCCCGCCCCGCGACGGAAATTCCACCGGGGGCCCGGCCCCGCGCGCCGGCGCGAGCCGGGGCGCGGGGCGGCTCGCGTCAGTCGCCCGGCGTGCTCCGGCGGGCGGCCCGGGAGAGGAGCCACCGGCCCGCGACTCCGGTCGCGAACAGGCCGGTGACCAGGACCACCAGGGAGGCTCCGGGGCCCGAGGACCAGTCGACGGAATCGGCGCGCACGACGAGCAGGACGGTGGCGGCGAGGGCGACGGCGGGGACCGCCCGGAGGGCGGGACGGGTGCGGGTGAGGTCGTCCTCGGCGAGGGAGGCGAGGACGCCGACGCCGAGGGACAGCGCCCAGACGCCGAGGCCCTGCGCGTCGGCGCGGTTCACCGTCCAGGGGACCAGCGGGCCCCAGAAGCCGGGGAAGGCGAGCAGCCCGGCCCCGATGCCGAGCCAGCCCGATCCGAGGACCGCGAGCGGGGGCTTGGACCAGCCGGGCAGCGGCGCGACCGGACGGCGCGGGGCGCCGTCGGCGCCGTGCTCCGCGGGCCCGTCGCCGTCGCCGGACCCGGCGGGGCGCAGGACCCTGACCGGTCTGCGGTACTGCGCGGCGAGGCAGCCGACGGCGGCGAGGGCGAGGACGCCGAGGGTGGCGACCCAGCCGAGGCTGAACAGGGCGAGGAAGAGGGGGCCGCCGTGGAAGGCCTGGAGGCTGCCGGCGTTCAGGAGGCTGACGGCGAACAGGCCGACGAGGACGGTCACGAGCGGCAGTGCGAGGCTCCGCACCTCTTCCCAGACGCGTGCCCGGCCGATCGTGAACAACGCGGGCGCCACGCCCAGCATCGCCGCGCCGACGAGCCCCGGGCTCAGTGCCTCCGGCGACACCCAGGCACCCGCCCGGTAGCCGAGCAGGCCCGTCACGGCCAGCAGACCGCCGACGGCGAGGCTGATCCCGCCGACGACACCGCTCAGGACCACGACGGCGGGCGAGAGTTCCCGCCCCTCCGGCATGTCCGAGCCCTCTGCCGGCCTCCGTTCCGCGGCGTCGCTCATGCCTGGCGCCCTTCCGTCACGGGGGCGGGGGCCGGCGCGAGGCCCTGGGCCGGGCGGGTCGGCAGGTCGGCGAACTCCGCCCGCCGCCTGACGAGTTCCCGGGCGTACAGGACGCGCAGGCTGACCACGGTGACGGCGGCGTAGGCGAGCATGCCGCCTCCGATGCCGACGCCCGCGAGCAGTGCCGTGGGCCGGCCGAGGTCCATGGACCGTTCCAGTACGGGCACGGTCACGGCCGAGAACGCGGGGGCCAGGCAGAGGGCGACGAGGTGCAGCCGCCACTCCTCGCGCGCCCACTCGGCGCCCCGGGCGCCGGCCCGTAGCGCGCGTACGGCGATGACGGCGTACGTCACGGCGTACGGGACGAGGTAGGCGATGAGCAGTCGCCGTCCCGCGGTCCCTCCGTCGAGGAAGGCCGCGGTGATCCAGGCGAGGCCCGCCGCGCCCGCCACGTGTGCCGCGACCCGGACCGGCGCGGGGCACCAGGTGCCGGTCAGGCCGGGGACGGTGTCGCGCCGGTCGAGGGCGCGGGAGGCGAGCAGGGCGCCGAAGGCGACGAGGGAGCCGAGGTGCATGATCGCGACGCGGTTGATGTCGAGGATGCCGAGGCCGGGGTAGAGGGAGGGCAGGAAGCCCCATTCGAGCCGGAGCAGCGGGGCGGTCATGAGGAAGCCGTAGCAGAGGAGCATCCAGCGCTGGTGCAGGTCGGGGAAGCCGCGGACTGCGGCGAGGACGCCGAAGGTCACGCTGCCGACCGTGCCGACGAGGATGGTGGCGAGGACGATCCAGAACGCGGCGCCGCTGAAGGCCTGTTCCGGCGGGGTGCGGACGAGGTAGAGCGCGGCGCCGGCCATCGACACGTACACCGTGACAGCGAACACGGTGCCGGTGACGCGGTGGAGCCGGACGCGGCGGCGCACGGCCGAGAGCAGCTGCACCGGTCCGAGCAGCATGAGCAGGCCGCCGAGGACCGAGTGCACGATCAGCGGGAGCAGGCTGCGTCCGTACGGTTCGAGCCGGTCGCGCACGGCCTCGGCCACGAACTCCGGGGAGACCGACCGGCCGAGGATCCACTCGCCGAGGGCCGGGGCCCCGGGACTCGCGTACGGCCAGAGTTCGGTCATGGCGATCGGCGCGTACGCCAGGCAGACCACCGTCACCGCGACGGTGGCGGCCCGGCCCCGTCTCGTGCTTGTCGGACGCCCCATGGCGGCCCCCCTCCATAGTCCTGTCTGGACTATGGAGGAAGGTAGGGCGGGGCCCCGACGAGGTCAACCGGTCGGTAACGAAATCAGGGCTCGCGGCTCTCGACCCACTGCCAGAAATCGACCATCATCCGCTCATAGCGGATGCCGAACTCCAGCGCCTCGCGCTGACCACGGGTCAGCAACTCACCGACGTCCCCGGCCAGTTCCTCGTACCCGTCGAGGGTCCTGCGGTGCTCCTCGATCTGGACCGGCGCGTGGACCCGCGGACTGGCGCCGAACCACAGCTTGAGGATGCCCCGTTCGCGGGCCTCGACCGGCACGAAGGCCGGGTCGGCGAGCCAGCCGCGCAGAGCCGCCGCCCCCTCGTCCGTCAGCCGCATCAGGCGCCGGTTCCGGCCGCCCGTCTGCCGGACCTCCGACAGCAGCCCCGCCTCCAGGAGCCGGTCGCACTGGGCGTAGACCTGAGCGTGCGGCATCGACCAGAACGGCGCCACGGTCCGCGCCGCCTCGACCTTCACGTCGTACGGGCTGGCCTCGCCCAGCTTGTCGATGATGCCGAGCACGAGGAAGGAGGGCGTGGTCAACCGGACTTCAGACATGCCGCGACCGTACCGCGCGATCCGGCCGAAGTCCCTGGTGAGGCGGCCACCCGCCACACCCCCGGTTCGGACCCCGCCACGCCCCACCCGGTCGTCGGTCATTCCGCGCGCAGGGCCCGCGAGGTGCTCGTGCGGGCCGCCCACCCGGCCGGGAGCAGCGCGCCGGCCGCCGCGATCAGGACCCCCGCCGCCACCAGGAGCACCAGCAGGGGCGTGCCGTACACGTCGATGTCGGCGGGCGGGATGGTGGTGCCCACGGCGCGGCCCATCGCTGGCATGACCCAGCGGTGCAGACCGACACCGAGCGGGACGCCGACCACGCCCGCGACCAGTCCGATGCCGCCGACGGAGGTGAGGACCTGCGCGACCGTCTGACCCGGACTCATCCCGAGTGCCTTGCAGACGCCCAGGTCGCGGACCCGGTCGCGGGTGTCGAGGACGACGGTGTCGAGCACGCCGAGGCAGGCGACGACCACCAGCATCACCGTCAGCATGACGATCAGAGCCTGCATCGCGCGGATGACGCTCGACTTGCTCCCGTCGGTCACGGCGGCCTCCGCGCCGAGCGGCGCCACGGCGTCGTCCAGCCGCTTCGCGTACGCCGCCGGATCCGTGCCGGCGGCGACCGTCACCGCGAAGTCGCCCGGCAGGTAGCGGGGGTGCAGCGCGGCGACCGAGGCGGTGGCCGTCCGCAGGGTCATGCCGTCGTCGCCCAGGTCGAAGACCTCGCCGACGATCCGGACCCGGACCGTGCGTCCCTCCTCGGAGAGCCCCACGGAATCGCCCACCCGGACGCCCGTCGCGCGCAGGAAGCGCGTCGGCGCGACGGCCTCGCCGACGGGGCCGAACCAGCGGCCCGAGACCATGGTGTGGCGGCTGCCCGTGGTGTCCCCCTCGTACGCGACCAGCGGCGCTCCGCCCTTCAGCCCGGCCACGCCGACCTGGGTGCGGGCGGTCCGGTACACGGACCCGGTGCCCAGCAGCGCGGCCGTCACCGCCGCCACGGCCGCCGGGTCCGCGGGCTCGCCCGGCCCGGTGCCATCCGGCCCTTCGCCGGGTCCGGCCAGGGTGCGCACGGTGACGTCGCCGCCCCGGTCCGGGTCCCCGTCGGCCTTGACGGCGACCAGCGTGCTGCCGAGCCCCACCGCGAAGGTGACCGCGAGCGCTCCGAACGCCACCGCCGCGGCCGTGGTCGCCGAGCGCCCCGGCCGGGCGAACGGCGCGGCGAGCCCCAGCGTGACCGGGCGGGGCAGCGGCAGCCGGCCGAGCGTGCCGCGGAGCCGGCCGCCCCGGGCGCGGCCGGTGGCCGGAGCGAGGCGGAGCACCGCCGCCGTCGGCAGCCGGGCCGCGCGCAGCGCGGGACCGAAGGCGGTGACGGCCACGACCAGGAGGACGCCGGCCGGCACCAGGAGGCTCACCCAGAGGGGGACGAGCACGGCCGCGGTGCCGTACGTCTCCGCGACCTCGGCCATCAGGGGCACGGCGAGCGCGTTGCCGGCGGCGACGCCCAGGGCGGCGCCCGCGGAGGCCGGAACCAGGGCCTGGGCCACGTAGGCCCGGCCGATCTGGAGCGGGGTGAAACCGAGGGACTTGAGGATGCCGATCCGGCGGGTGGCGGCGCTCACGGCGCCGCTCACCACGATGCCGATGACCAGGACCGACAGCGCGAGACCGAGGAGGGCGAAGGCGGACACGAAGGGGACGAAGGCCGCGGTGTCCGCCCGCGCGGCCTCGCGGACGTCGAGGTACGACCGGGCGCCGGCGACGGCGCCCGTCGGGGCCGCGGCCTCGATCGCCGCTCGTCCCGCCGCGACGTCCGCGCGGGTGTCGGCCTCGGTGAGCCGGTACAGCATGCCGAGCGCGGGGCGCCGCGTTCCGGCGAGGGGCGCGAGCTGTTCGGGGACGACCCAGGCGTCGGCGCTCCCACCCGCCGTCTCGGCGATGCCGACGACGGTGAGGACGACGTTCCCCGCCGTCAGCCGAGCGCCGGGCCCCGTGCCCGGCGGGGCGGAACCGGCCTCCAGGACGACCTCACCGGTCGCCCGTGCCCACCGGCCCTCGGTCAGCTCCACCGCGTCCACCGGCGCGTCGGCGGAGGCCCGGCCGACCACCGTCAGGGGTGGCGGCTCGAACCCGGGCGGTACCGCCGCCTCCGACCGCAGCCGTACGGCGACCACGCCGAAGGGGCCCGCCGCGGCGGCCACACCGGGCACGTGTGCCGTGGCGGCCACGCGGTCGGCGGTGACGCCCGCGCCGTCGAACTGCACGGTCAGGTGCGCCCCGCGCTGGCGGGCGAACGCCCGGTCGAAGGGCGCCGAGGAGGCGACGAGGAGGCCCACCGCGAGGACGGCCGCGGCGACCGAGAGGAGTGTCGTCAGCACCGTCACGGCGGTCTGGGTCCGCCGTCGCCCCACACCGGCCCTGACGACCCGGCCGAGGGCCCCGCCGGTGCTGCGGACCGGGGCGCCGCTCATCGGGTCACCGCCGGGACGTCCCGGGCGAGGCGGCCGTCGACGAGTTCGATCGTGCGGGTCGCGCACGCCTCGGCCAGCGCGAGGTCGTGGGTGACGAGGACGACGGTCTGCCCGGCGGCGTTCAACTCGCGCAGGAGGTCACGGACGTCCGCGCCGGACGCGGTGTCGAGGGCGCCCGTCGGCTCGTCGGCGAGCAGCAGCGGCGGCCGGTTCATCAGCGCCCGGGCGACGGCGACGCGCTGGCGCTCCCCGCCGGACAGCCGGCCCGGAAGGGTCTTGGCGTGCCGGGCGACGCCGAGCTGTCCGAGCAGCTCGGCCGCCCGCGCCGCCGCCTCGGCCCGTGGCGTTCCGGCCAGTTGGGCGGGGAGGAGCACGTTGTCGGTGACGGTGAGGTCGTCTAGGAGGTGGAAGAACTGGAAGACCATGCCGATGGTGCGCCGCCGGTACCTGGCGGAGGCGGCCTCCGTCAGCCGGTCGACGCGGAGCCCGTCCACGGTGACGCTTCCGCTGCTCGGGCGGTCGAGTCCGGCCAGGAGGTTGAGCAGGGTCGACTTGCCGCTGCCGGACGGGCCGAGGACGGCGAGCGCCTCGCCGCGCCGGACCCGCAGGTTCAGGCCCGCGAGCGCGGCCCGTCCGTCGTCGTACGTCCTGCCGACCTCGCCGAGTTCGATCAAAGGCTCTGAAGCGGTCATGGGCGGGCGCCCTCCGGGGTCTCGTGGTGTCGTCGGTCCGCCGCGCGCTCGCGCCGCGCCGCCGGGACGGCCGTCGGTCCGCCGGGTGCGCACCGCACCGGCCGGGACGGTGGTGGGTCCGCCGCGGAGGGCCGGCCGGACGCTCGCCCGGCGACTACGACGCTAGGGAGGACCGCCCCGTGTGCGCGTCGGCCGTGGTGGCCAGGTTCCGTACCGTCTCCGGCGGAGCGGCGGTCGCGTCATCCGCGCGATGTACGCCCGCGGGAGGGTGCCCTGGTCCCCGGGGCCGATCCGCCGCCCGGCCCTCGCTTGGCACACTGCACCGGTGAGCAGGTACAAGGCATTCGTCGATCGGCTGCGCGGGCCCCGGGTCCTCGGCGCGCTGCCCCCGCTGTCCCGGTGGGCGTGGGCCGCCGACGGGCTGCTCGCGGTGGCGCTCGCGGTGGCGACGGTCGTGGGCGATCTGAACCGCACGTACGTGGAGCTGCGGCCGGATCTGGTGGGGAGCACCGTCCGGGTGCCGGGGCAGCTGCCCCTGCCCCCGCAGCCGACGGTGGGACCCGCGCTGCCGCGTCCCGTGCCCGCCGTGGAGCACCTGCTGCCGCCGGTGGAGCCGTGGGAGCTGGCGGCGGCGGCGCTGACCGCGCTGCCGCTGGTGCTGCGCCGCCGGTTCCCGCTCACCGTCTACTGGGTGGTGACGGGTGCGGCCGTGCTGCTGCACCTGGGCGACACCGCCGACGACGCGACGAGGGTCACGTTCGTGTCCGGTCTCGTCGCCGCGTACAGCGCGGCGATGTACGGCCCGCACCGGAAGGCGGTGGTGGGTTCCCTGGCAGCCGGTGTGCTGCTGTACGCCGAGTTCCCGCTGGTCCCCCACGTGGACAGCGGCCTGGTGCCCGCCCTCGTCCTGCTGCCGGTGGCCCTCGCCTCGCACGGGGTCCATCTGTGGCGGCAGCGGGAGCGGGACCTGCGGGCGGAGCGCGAGGAGGAGTTGCGCAGGGCGCTGGAGGCCGAGCGGGCCCGGATCGCCCGCGAGCTGCACGACGTCGTCACGCACAACGTGAGCGTGATGACCATCCAGGCCGGTGCCGCGCGGACGGTCCTGGCCCGCTCTCCCGACCAGGCCCGTGAGGCGATGCTGGCGGTGGAGGCGGCCGGACGGACGGCCCTGACGGAACTGCGGCACGTGATGGGCCTGCTGACGATGGCGGCGGACGGTCCCGATCCGGCGGCGGACGTGGACCTGGCGCCGCAGCCGGGCCTCGACCGCCTGGCGGAGCTGACGGACCGGGTGCGCGCCTCCGGGGTGCCGGTGGAGGTGGCGGTGCGGGGCGAACCGGTGCCGCTGCCGTCCGGTGTGGACCTCGCCGCGTACCGGGTGGTGCAGGAGGCGCTGACGAACGTGGTGAAGCACGCGAGGGGCGCGCGGGTGTCGGTGGCCGTGGAGTACGGGGCGGACCGGCTGCGGATCGAGGTCTCCGACAGCGGCGGGCGGCGACGGCGGGCGGCGGAGCCGGCTTCCGGCGGTGGTCACGGACTGCTCGGCCTGCGGGAACGTCTCGCCGTGTACGGCGGTACGCTGCGGGCCGAAAGGCGCCCGCACGGCGGTTTCCGGGTCCGTGCGGTCATTCCGTGGGAGGCACCGTGACCGACGCTCCGCGCGTGGTGATCGTCGACGACCAGGCCCTGGTGCGGACAGGATTCCGGATGATCCTCGCCGCCGACGGGATCGAGGTGGTCGCGGAGGCGGCGGACGGCGACGAGGCGGTGGACGCGGTCCGCCGGACCCGGCCGGACGTGGTCCTCATGGACATCCGGATGCCGGGCACGGACGGCCTGGAGGCGACCCGGCGGATCCTCGCGGCCGGCGGGACGCCGCCCAGGATCGTCGTCCTGACCACCTATGACCTCGACCGCTACGTGTACGCGGCGCTCGCCGCGGGAGCGAGCGGCTTCCTGCTCAAGGACGTCACGCCGGAGCACCTGACCGCGGCGGTCCGTCTGGTCCGCTCCGGGGACGCCCTGCTCGCGCCGGCGATCACGCGCCGCCTGGTGGAGCGCTTCGCCGTGTCCGGCGCCGGCGCGCGGGCCGCGGCCCCGCACCGGGAGCTGGCCACGCTGACCCCGCGCGAGCTGGAGGTGCTCGAAGCCCTGGCCCGAGGTCACAGCAACGCCGAGCTGGCGGCGCGCTTCCGGTTGAGCGAGGCGACGGTGAAGACGCACGTGGCCCGCATCCTGTCGAAGCTGCGGCTGCGTGACCGGGCCCAGGCGGTGATCGCCGCCTACGAGACGGGTCTCGTGACGCCCGGGTCGGAGGGGCGGGGCTCCACGGGGGCCTCGGGCGGCTGGACCGGAAGCGGCGGGAACACCGCGTAGGGCTGGGCCGCGAGGCCGCCCGGCGGGGTGGACTCCGGGCGGAGGAGGTCGCCGAGCCCGGTGAGGCGGATGAGTCGCAGGATCCAGGGCTGGTCGCAGAGGAGCCGCCAGCGGGCGCCGCGCCGGTGCGCGCCCCCGGCGCAGTGGGCGAGGAGGCCGAGCCCGGTGGCATCGCAGAAGGTGAGGCACCGGACGTCGACGGTCAGGGCGTCGGACTCCCGCACCAGGGCGTCGAGCTCGGGCCGCAGGTGCCGCACCAGGACGAGGTCGAGCTCGCCGCGGAGCGCGGCGACGGTGACGCCGCCGGTCGAGCGGACGACGAGATAAGGGTCGTGACGGGGGATCAGCTGCATCGGGCGCTCCACAGGGTGGCTCCGTGTGTCCCTTCGAGCGTGGCCGTGCCGGTCCGGGCAGGGACGTTTCGCCTTCACCACCGTCACCTGAATCGGTGAACCTGCGCCCGGCCGCCGCCCGCTCCCGCGTCCGGATCCCGAACGGGCGTCAGGGGCTGTCCCGTCGACCGGCCCGGTCCGGTCGACAGGACACCCCTACGGGCGCGTTCCGGCCGAGCCGACCGGCGCCCGCCGCCGGGGTGGGGGGGGGGGGGGCCCCCCCCCCCCCCCCCCCCCCCACGGCTCCCCCCTCGGGAGGTCAGCCGGCGAACCGGGCCATCCAGGCCTCGACGTCGGCCGAGGAGCGCGGCAGGCCGGCCGACAGGTTCTCGTGGCCGTCCTCGGTGACGAGGAGGTCGTCCTCGATCCGGACGCCGATGCCGCGCCACTCCTCGGGCACGGTCAGGTCGTCCGGCTGGAAGTAGAGGCCGGGCTCGACGGTGAGGACCATGCCGGGTTCGAGGACGCCGTCGACGTACTCCTCGGTGCGGGCCTGCGCGCAGTCGTGGACGTCGAGGCCGAGCATGTGGCCGGTGCCCGCCATGGTGAAGCGGCGCTGGAGGCCGAGGTCGTAGGCGCGGTCGACGGGGCCCTCGATGAAGCCCCACTCGACCAGCCGGGCGGCCAGGTGGCGCTGGGACGCCTCGTGGAAGGCGCGGTAGGGGGCGCCGGGCTTCACCGCCGCCATGCCTGCTTCCTGGGCCTCGTACACCGCGTCGTACACCCGGCGCTGCACGGGGCTGAAGGTGCCGTCGATGGGGAGGGTGCGGGTGACGTCGGCGGTGTAGAGGGAGTGCGTCTCCACGCCGGCGTCGAGCAGGAGCAGTTCGCCGGGGCGCACCGGGCCGTCGTTGTCGGTCCAGTGCATGATCGTGGCGTGCTCGCCGGCGGCGCAGATCGAGCCGTAGCCGACGTGGTTGCCCTCCAGACGGGCCCGGCGGAAGAAGGTGCCCTCGATCCACCGTTCGGACGAGGCGACGGCCCGGGACAGCTCGCCGACGCAGTCGGTGAAGCCGCGCACGGTGGAGTCGACGGCCTTGCGCATCTCGCCGATCTCCCACGCGTCCTTGACGAGCCGGAGTTCGCTGAGCGTCCCGTCGAGTTCGATGTCGCGTTCCTCGTCGGTGGTGACGGCGGCTTCGAGGGCCGGGTCGATCCCGCGGACGATCCGGGTGGGCACGCCGGAGCCGGCGGCCAGGTCCTCCGCGATGGTGCGGACGTCACGACAGGCGAGGCCGAGGACGACCTCGGACTCCGCGAGGGTGCGGCGGCGGCCCATCCACAGCTCGGCCGTGTAGCCCATCCAGAACTCGTCGGTGTCCCGGCTGTCGCGCGGCAGCTGGTAGCAGTAGGCGTCGTGGCCGCCGTCCGCGCGGGGTTCGAGGACGAGGGCGCCGTCGCGGGCCTGGTCGCCGGTCATGTGCACGTAGCCGGAGTACGCGCGGAAGGGGTACGTGTCGTCGTTGGAGCGGGTCTTGAGGTTGCCCGACGGGATCACCAGGCGCTCGCCGGGGAAGCGGGCGGAGAGGGCGGCGCGGCGGCGGGCCGCGTACGGGGCCTGCTCGGCCGGTTCGAGACCGTGCCGCTCGGTGTCCGCCCATCCGGTCCTCATGAGGGCGGAAAGCTCCTCGGAGACGCCGTTGTAGAGGCCGTTCTTGCGACCCTTCGCCACGTCCTGCACCTTCTTCCGGGTGAGTTGCCAGGCCACCGGTCGTCGGTGGCATCCGGACGGTACTGCGCCGCGCGGCCGCCGGGTGCCCAGGACCGCCAGTGGCACTGATCGGCCACATCCCGGCGTCGCGGGCGGCGATAATGCCGTTCATGGCGAACGAGAAGCTCGGTGAGGCGCTCCGGATCCTGGGGATCGGCGACGAGGCCGTCCGGGTCTATCTGAGGCTCCTGGAGCTCGGCCCCGCCCCGCTGGGCGCGATCGGGTCCGCGGCCGGCCTGGCGGGCGCCGGGCTGACGGCGGCGTACGGGGAGCTGGTCGACGCCGGTCTCGCGAGCGCCGCCGACGAGGGGTCGGAGGTGGTGACGCCGGTGCCGCCGACCGCGGGTCTGGAGATCCTCGGCCGGCACCGGGCGGCCGAGCTCGACGAGTCCCGGATCACCGTCGGCGGCGCGTTCGAGACCTTCCGGCGCCGGCGGCTCGCCGCCCACGGCGACGCGCTCGTGGAGGTCGTCACCGGCGAGGCCGTCGGGCTCCGGATGCGTCAGGCGTGGACGAGCGCGCGCGAGCAGATCCGGCAGCTCGACTCGCCGCCGTACTTCCCCCTGCCGGGGGCGACCGAGGACGCTCTGGCCACGCTCGCCCGCGGGGTGACCCAGCGGGTCGTGTACTCGCGGGAGTCGCTGGAGCATCCGGGGAACCTGGAGTCGGCCATCGAGCCGTGCATCGAGGCCGGCGAGCAGGCCCGCGTCCTGCCGTCCGTGCCGGTGAAGCTGGTGATCATCGACGAGGCGTACGCGATGGTGTCCCTGGCCATCAAGGAGGCGGACGTCCACCACACCATGCTGGTGGTGCAGCCCTGCGGGCTGCTCTCCGCGCTCGTCGCCCTGTTCGAGCAGGCGTGGCAGAGCGCGCTGCCCTTCCACGGCCGCGCCACGCGGCCGGCCGGGCTCCTTCCGGCCGACCGGCGACTGCTGCGGCTGCTCGCCGGCGGCGCGGCCGACGAGGTCATCGCCCGCGAGCTCGGCGTCAGCCGCCGTACGCTCTTCCGCCGCATCCAGGTCCTGATGGCCCGGCTCGGCGCGACGAACCGGTTCCAGCTGGCGCTGCAGGCCCAGCGCTCGGGCTGGCTGTGAGCCGGGGCCCGGGCCGTCCGGGCCCCCGTCGCCCGGGTCCCGGCTCACCGGGGCCCGGGCCGCTGCCGTCCCGTCAGGTCAGGTGCCGCCGCAGGAAGGTGTACATCAGGGCACTGTTGTGCGCTGCCTGCTCGTTGTCGCCGGCGCCCGCGTGGCCGCCGCCGGTGTTCTCGTGGAAGAGCACCGGATGGCCGAGTTCCCGCAGCCGCGCCGCCGTCTTCCGGGCGTGGCCGGGGTGGACGCGGTCGTCACGGGTCGAGGTCATGAGCAGGACCGGCGGGTAGGTCCGGTCCGCCGCGAGCCGGTGGTACGGCGAGAGGTCGAGCAGGTGCGGCAGGTCGGCCTCGACGTCCGGGTCGCCGTACTCGGCGATCCAGGACGCGCCCGCGAGGAGCTTGTGGAAGCGGGCCATGTCGAGCAGCGGCACCTGGGCGACGATCGCGCCGAACAGCTCCGGGTGGCGGGTGAGCATCGCCCCCATGAGCAGGCCGCCGTTGCTGCCGCCCGCCGCACCGAGCGCGGCCGGCGTGGTGACGCCCCGGGCGACGAGGTCCTCCGCGACGGCCGCGAAGTCCTCGAAGGCCCTCGGCCGGTCCGCGCGCAGGGCGGCCTGGTGCCAGTCCGGCCCGTACTCGCCGCCGCCCCGGATGTTCGCGATGACGTAGGTGCCGCCCTGCTCCAGCCACGCCCGGCCGGCCACCGCGCCGTAGTAGGGGGTGAGGGAGACCTCGAAGCCGCCGTAGCCGTAGAGCAGGGTCGGGCCCGGGCCGGTGGCGGCGTGGTCGGGTCCGATGACGAAGTACGGCACGCGGGTGCCGTCGCGGGAGGTCGCGAAGTGCTGCCGCACGGCGAGGCCCGCCGTGTCGAAGCGGTCCGGGGCCTGCTTGAGCGTCTCGGTGTCGCCGCCGATCCGCCCCCGGTACAGCGTCGACGACTGGAGGAAGCCCGACACGTCGAGGAAGTACTCGTCGGAGACGTCCGGGTCGGTGTCCACCACGCTGACGGCGGACAGTTCGGGAACCCCGACGAGCGGCTCGCGGGTCCATCCGCCACCGGGGACCGGGGTGAGGACCTCGACGCGGGTGCTGACGTCCCGCAGCGTCTCCAGGATCAGGTGCCCGCGCGTCCAGGCGTGCCCGGCCAGCGCGGTCCGCTCGTCGGGGGTGAACAACACCTCGGGGGTGCGGTCGCCCGCCAGGAAGGCGTCGAAGTCGAAGGCGAGCAGGGAACCGGTCGGCTGCCCCAGCCACTCGGACTTGAGGGTGACGATCAGGTGCCTGCGGTGCGCGTAGGCGAGCGCGTCGTCGGGCACGTCGAGGCGGGCGAGCGTGCCGTCGGGTCTGAGCAGGTGGGTCTCGCTGCGGAAGAAGTCCAGCGAGCGGCCCACGAAGTCCCGTTCGAAGCCCGGTGTGCTGTCGTGCTGTCCCCAGGCCGACACGTCCTCCTGCCCGGCCTCGAAGACGAGCTCGGCCTCCGCCACCGGGGTGCCGCGGCGCCACCGGCGGACCTGGCGGGGGTAGCCGGAGTCGGTCAGGGAGCCGGGGCCGGTGTCCGTGCCCACGAAGACGGTGTCGGCGTCGATCCACCCGATGCGCGTCTTCGCCTCCGGCACCCGGAACCCGTCCTCGACGAACTTCCGGGTGCCGAGGTCGAACTCGCGCACCACGACGGCGTCGCCGCCGTCACGGGAGAGGCGCACGAGGGCCAGGTCGTGGTCGGGGCGGCGCACCCGCGCCCCGTCCCACACCCACTTCTCGCCCTCGGCCTCGGCGAGCGCGTCGAGGTCGACGAGGACGTCCCATTCGGGGGCGTCCTTGCGGTACTGCTCCAGGGTCGTGCGCCGCCACAGGCCCCGCACGTGCTCGGCGTCCCGCCAGAAGTTGTAGAGGTACGGGCCGCGCCGGACGGTGTACGGGATGCGGTCCGAGGCGTCCAGCACCTCCCGCAGCCGCTTCTTCAGCGGGTCGAAGCCGGGGTCGGCGGCCAGCTCGTCGGCCGTCTCGGCGTTCCGCTCGGCCACCCACGCGAGCGCGGCCTCGCCCTCCACCTCCTCGAGCCACAGGTACGGGTCGTCTCCGGTCACGTCTCCCATGTGCTACTTCCCGTCCTCACGTCGCAGCCGAGCCGAAAGGTGGTGCCCGAGCGGCTGCCCGACCGCGGCGAGGTCGTGGACGAAGTCGAGCGTGCCGTCGTCCGCGAGCGTATAGCGGCGGCGGGTCGCCTCGACGTCCTTCGCCGTGGGAGCCAGGGCGACCGTGTGCGTGGCGAGGTCGATCCTGCCGTCCTCCGCCCGGCCGACCATGATCTCCGCGATGCCGGTGGGCTGCGTGATCAGCGCCTCCACACCGCCGTCCGGCTTCATCCGCCACCAGCCGCTCTCCCGCGCCGCGGGCCGCAGCGGCGTGCCGTCCCCGTCGACCAGCCAGGCACGCGCCTCGTAGTGCAGGAAGGGCCGTCCGTCATGGCTGAACGTGACCTCCTGCTCGTACGCGAAATCCTCGGGCAGCGTCGGGTACTCGCCACTCCCCCGGCCGACCCACGTCCCGAGCAGCCCGGTCACCGGCGCGAGCAGCTCGTGCGGTGCCGGCGCCTCCTCGGGCCGCAGCGCGTCGGGGTAGGGGAGGTGCCGTTCGCGGTCGATCATGGGGTGCGCTCCTGGGTCGGGGTCCGTGCCGCACCGCAGCTTAGGTCGTGCGCCTCCTGACGGGCGCCGACGACGGGGCCGGCGCCCCGGCCGCCCGCGCCGCCGTCCCGCCGCGCCGTCCCACCCCGCCCCCCTGCGACGCCGTCCCACCGCGCCGCCCCGCGGCAGTGTCCCGCCGCGCCGACCCTCGTCCCTGTCCCACCGCGCCGCCGCCCCGCCGGCCGGCCCGCGGCGCCGGCCCGCCGTGCCGGGCGCACGCGTCCGGGCTCCGAGACGGTCGTTGCCCCGGCGGGGGACGGCGGTTACGTTCGCGCCATGTCGCGTACAGCCCTGCTCACCTCGCGCGGTCACATCGACCTGCTCCGGGTGGCCTCCGCCGCGTGTCGCCGCGGCCGCTGACGCCCTCTCACCCGCACCACCCCCTTCCTTACGCCCTGAGCGCCGTGCGCGCGCGTTCCCACCGTGCCCACGGGCGCCCGGGCGCCCGGGCGCACCCTGACCGCGTCTCCCGGACCCCGGCGTCCGCGGCGTTCCCATGGAAAGGCCCCGTCATGACCGTTCACCTGCACTGGTTCCTGCCCACCGGCGGTGACGCGGCCGAGCAGCGGCGGTTCGGCGACCCTCTCGACCACGACCGGCGGTACGCGCGCACGGCCGAGTTCCTGTCGGTGGTGCGGGGCGTCTGGGGCGGCCGACCGTTCGACTTCGAGGGCGAGCACTTCCGGATCGAGGGCGGGCTCACGGCCCTGCCGCCGGACCCGCTGCCCGAGATCTTCTTCGGCGGCTCGTCCGAGGCGGCCGGTCCGGTGGCGGCGGAGCACGCGGACGTCCACCTCACCCGGGGCGAGCCGCCGTGGCAGGTCAAGGAGAAGATCGACTGGATCCGCGGGCTCGCGGAGGAGCGCGGCCGGACGGTCCGGTTCGGGATCCGGCTGCACACGATCTCGCGGGACTCCGGGCGCGAGGCCTGGGCGACGGCCGACCGGCTGCCGGCCGATCTCGACTCCGACACCGTCGCCTCCGCGCAGCGGCTCCTCGGCCGCAGCGAGTCCGTCGGCCGACAGCGGATGCCGGCCCTGCACCGCGGCGGCTCGCCGGACCGGGACAAGCTGGAGATCGCGCCGAACCTGTGGGCGGGGGTCGGTCGGGTGCGGGGCGGCGCCGGGACCGCGCTCGTCGGCAGCCACGCCGACGTCGCCGACCGGATCGAGGAGTACCACGACCTGGGCGTCGAGCACTTCGTGCTCTCCGGATACCCGCATCTGGAGGAGGCCTACCGGTTCGGTGAGGGCGTGACGCCCGAGCTCGCCGCGCGCGGGCTGCTGCCGGCCGCGGCGCGGGCCGCGGGGCCGCTCGTGGCCGGCACTCGGTAGACGGGTCTCCGGGAAGATCCGCGCCCCCGCCCCGGTTGGTAGAAGCGTGAACGATTTCGAGGTCGCAGAGGGCACGGCCGGATCAGGGGCAGGCGAGGCGCGCACGGTGGACGTCGTCGTCATCGGCGCCGGACAGGCGGGGCTCTCGGCCGCCTTCCACCTGCGGCGCACCGGCCTGGAACCGGACCGCGACTTCGTCGTCCTCGACCACGCCCCGCGCGCGGGCGGCGCCTGGCAGTTCCGGTGGCCCTCCCTCACGTACGGCAAGGTCCACGGGATGCACGCGCTGCCCGGCATGGAGCTGACCGGCGCCGACCCCGTGCGCCCGTCCTCCGAGGTGATCGGTGCGTACTTCGACGCGTACGAGCACACCTTCGACCTGCGGGTCCACCGGCCCGTGGACGTCACCGCCGTCCGGGAGGGCGAGGACGGGCGGCTGCGGGTGGAGACCTCCGAGGGCGTGTACGCGACCCGGGCCCTGATCAACGCCACCGGCACCTGGGACCGGCCGTTCTGGCCGCGCTACCCGGGCCAGGAGACCTTCCGCGGGCGCCAGCTGCACACCTCCGGCTACCCGGGCCCCGAGGAGTTCGCGGGGAAGCGGGTGCTCGTCGTCGGCGGCGGCGCGTCCGGCACGCAGCACCTGATGGAGATCGCCGACGTCGCGGCCGAGACGTTCTGGGTGACCCGGCGCGAGCCCGTCTACCGGGAAGGCCCCTTCGGGGAGGCGGAGGGACGGGCCGCCGTGGCGCTCGTCGAGGAGCGGGTGCGCCGGGGTCTGCCCCCGCACAGCGTCGTCTCGGTCACCGGGCTCCCCCTCAGCGACGCGATCCGCGACGCGCGCGAGCGCGGGGTCCTGGACCGGCTGCCGATGTTCGACCGGATCACCCCGACCGGGGTGGCCTGGGACGACGGCCGGACCGCCGACGTGGACGTGATCCTGTGGGCCACCGGCTTCCGGGCGGCGATCGACCACCTGACCCCGCTGCGACTGCGGGAGCCCGGCGGCGGCGTCCGGGTCGAGGGGACCCGCGCGGTACGCGACGCACGCGTCCACCTCGTCGGTTACGGCCCGTCGGCCTCGACGATCGGCGCCAACCGCGCCGGCCGCGCGGCGGTCTCCGAGATCCGCCGCCTCCTCACCCGCGAGCGGACCGGCGTCGCCACCGGCTGAGCCCGTGGCGCACGGCCGGGGCGCGGCCGGGACGGTGGCGCCTCACTGTCGGGCCGCGGTCCGGTTGGCGTTGAACTCGGCCACGTTCGCCCGGTGGGCCTCGTAGTCGGCGGTGAAGCGGGTGTCGCCGGGCGCGACCGTGACGAAGTAGAGCCAGTCGCCGTCCGCCGGGCGGATCACCGCGTCGAGGGCCTGGTCCCCCGGATTGCCGATGGGGGTCGGCGGGAGGCCCTTGTGCTCGTAGGTGTTGTACGGGCCGGCGGTCCGCGTGTCCTCGTACGTCGTGTCCACGGTGTTGCGGTCCAGCGCGTAGTTGAGGGTCGAGTCCATCTGGAGGGCCATGCCCCGGGCGAGGCGGTTGTGGACGACCCGGGCGACCTTGGCCATGTCCTCGGGGTTGTCCGCCTCGGCCTGGACGATGCTGGCGGCGATCACCGTCTGGTAGACGCTCAGGCCGTGCGACCGCGCGCCGTCGGCGACCCTCGCGGTGCCGAAGCGCTTCCCCGCGGTGTCCACCATGAAGCGCAGCAGCCCTTCGGGGGAGGTGGCGGTGAGCACCGGGTAGGTCGCGGGGAAGAGGTAGCCCTCGGGGTTCCCGCCGGCCTCGGCGGGCAGCGGAAGGCCGGTGCCGGGTGCGGTCGCGGCCTTCCTCGCGGTTCCCTCCGGCAGGCCGAGGGCACGGTCGACGGCGGTGTAGACCTGGCTTGTCCGCCAGCCCTCGGGGACGAGCAGGGCACGGGGCTGCTCGACGGCCCGTTCGTCCTGGCCGAGCAGCAGGGGGACGGTGACCGTGGCGGCCACGGCGAGCAGCGCTCCGAAGAGCAGGGCGAGGCGGCCGCGCCGGGTGAGCCGGGTCCGGCGGGGCGGTCGGGGCGGTGAGGTGCGGCGGGGGCCCAGCACGGGCAGCGCGGGGCGGCGGGGGCGGCGCGGGGGTGCGTACGGGGACGGCGACCGGTAGGTCATGGCCGCACGCTAACCCGGCCGGTACGGGAATCCCGGGAGCCCGCGCACGCGGCGGCGCCGCCGGCCCCCTGGGACGGGGGACCGACGGCGCCGGGCACTGCGATCGTCAGACGAGCCAGCCCAGGAAGTGGAGGACGCCGGCGAGCAGGTTGGTGATGACGTTCATGGTGGTGCTTCTCCTCGTACAGGTGTATCGGTGGGACGGTGCGATCGCGGTCTGCAGCACGTCGCTCGCACTCCGTAATCATCCGATGCCGTACGGGAGTTGGGCAACGATTCCCGGAACGATCACACGTTCTGGGGAACAACCGCTCCCACGTTCGCCTGTTCGGTCCGGGCGTCCCGGCGGACCAGGGCCGCGTACCGCCCGTCCATGGCGAGCAGCTCCTCGTGGGTGCCGCGCTCGGCGATCCGCCCCTCCTCCAGGACGACGATCTGGTCGGCGTCGCGGACGGTGGAGAGCCGGTGGGCGATGGTGAGGGTGGTGCGCCCCTCGGACAGGGAGTCGATGGCCCGCTGGACCGCGTGCTCCGTCCGGGTGTCGAGGGCGCTGGTCGCCTCGTCGAGGATGAGCACGGGCGGGTCGCGCAGGATGGTGCGGGCGATGGCCAGGCGCTGCTTCTCGCCGCCGGAGAACCGGTAGCCGCGCTCACCGACCAGGGTGTCGTACCCGTCGGGGAGCGAGGCGATGTGGTCGTGGATCTGGGCGGCGCGGGCGGCGGCCTCGATCTCCTCGTCGGTGGCGTCCGGCTTGGCGAAGCGGAGGTTGTCGGCGACGGAGGCGTGGAAGAGGTACGTCTCCTGGGAGACCACGCCGACCGCGCGGGCGAGCGTGTCGAAGTCCAGGTCCCGCACGTCGACGCCGTCGAGGGTGACCCGGCCGCCGGTCACGTCGTACAGCCGGGGCACCAGGTAGCTGAGGGTGGACTTGCCGGAGCCGGTGGGGCCCACGACGGCCAGGCTGCCGCCGGCGGGGACGGTCAGGTCGACGGCGTCGAGGGTCGGGCGGCCGGCGCCCTCGGGGTCGTAGCGGAACTCGACCTTCTCGAAGGAGACCTCGCCGCGGACCCGCGCGAGCCGGACCGGCTCGGCGGGCTCGTCGATGTCGACGGGCAGGTCGAGGTACTCGAAGATGCGCTGGAAGAGCGCGAGGGAGGTCTGCATCTGCACGCCGGTGGAGAGCAGGCTCACGGCGGGCCGGAAGAGGCCCTGCTGGAGCGTGACGAAGGCGACGAGCGTGCCGAGCGAGATCGTGGCGCCGCCCGGGCCGAGCGCGATGCCGGCGGCCCAGTAGATCAGGGCGGGCATGGCGGCCATGACGATGCTGATGGTCGACATGCGCCAGCGGCCGGCCATGGAGGAGCGCACTTCGAGGTCGACGAGGCGCTCGGACTCCTCGGCGAAGGACTTCGTCAGCGAGTCGGCGCGGCCCATGGTGCGGCCGAGCAGGATGCCGCTGACCGAGAGGGACTCGGTGACGGTCGCGGCCATGGCGGCCATCTGCTTCTGGCGCTGGGTGGTGATCCGCTTGCGCTCGCGGCCGACCCGGCGGCTGATCCAGACGAAGACGGGCAGCAGGAGCAGCGAGACGAGGGTGAGGCGCCAGTCGAGGGCGAGCATGGCGACCACGGTCGCGACGACGGCGGTGAGGTTGGAGACGAGCGAGGTGGCCGTCGAGGTGACGGTGGCCTGCATGCCGCCGATGTCGTTGGCGATGCGGGACTGGACCTCGCCGGTGCGGGTGCGGGTGAAGAAGGCGAGCGGCATCCGCTGGAGCTGCTCGTACACCCCGGTGCGCAGGTCGTGCATGACGCGCTGGCCGACCGTGGTGGAGATCAGGGTCTGGAGCACGCCGAACACGCCGTTCAGCACGGCGGTGGCGATCATGCCGAGGGCGAGCAGGCTGAGCAGCCCGGTGCGGCCCTGCGGGATCGCGGTGTCCAGGACCTCCTTCAGGAGGAACGGCGAGGCGACCGAGACGAGCGAGGCGGCGCCGACCAGGAGGCCGACGAGCGCGAGGCGCGCGCGGTACGGGCGGAAGAGCCGGAGGATGCGCCGCAGCTGGGCGGGCTCCTTCGGCCGGGTGGAGTCACGGGACGGGGGCGTCCAGTCGGACTGGTCGTGGGGGCGCATGGCTCCTTCGATGGATTCGGCGATTCCAGCAGAGCATAGCTCATTGTTACCTATGCTCACAATGAACAAGGTCCTGATATTGTTCCCGTATGACCATCTCCGACCGTACGAGCGACGGGCCGGGCGCGCCCGACGCCGACGGGCTCCTCGCCGAGCAGCTGCTGCGGCTCACCCGCCGTCTGCACCGCATCCAGAAGCACCACCTGGAGCCGGTCGGCATCACCCCCGCCCAGTCCAGGCTCCTGCGCACGGTCGCGCACTTCGGCGAGCCGCCCCGGATGGCCGACCTCGCCGCCCGTCTCGAGGTCGTCCCCAGGGCCGTGACCAGTCTCGTCGACGGTCTGGAGGCGGGCGACCGGGTGCGCCGGGTGCCCGACCCGAGCAACCGCCGGGTGATCCGGATCGAGCTCACCGACACGGGCCGCGCCACGCTGCGGGAGCTGCGCAGCGCGCGCCGGGCGGCGGCAGAGGACATCCTTGCTCCATTGACCGTCGACCAGCGCGAGGTGCTCGGAGGTCTGCTGTCCGCCCTGGTCGACCGCGGCCCGGAGAGCGGCTGCTGATCGGCCCGGGCCCGGGGACGCGCCGAAGGGGAGACCTGACATGCCGCTGCTCGAGCCGAAGCCGCAGGCCCTCCGTTCCAAGGCGAGGCGGAGTCCGGCGCCGGACCGGGTGCCGGAGCTCCAGGAGCGGGGCACGCCGCGGCGGCTGCGCGAGGAGCTCACCGAACTCCTCGGCCCGGAGAAGGTCCTGTCGAAGATCTCCGACCTGGTGCGGTACGCCTCGGACGCCAGCCCCTACCGCTTCGTGCCGCAGGTCGTCGTGGTCGCCGAGGACATCGACGACATCTCCACGATCCTGTCCTACGCGCACGGCAAGGGGCGCGAAGTGGTCTTCCGGGCCGCCGGGACCAGCCTCAACGGGCAGGCACAGGGCGAGGACATCCTCGTCGACGTCCGCCGGCACTGGGCGGGCGTCGAGGTCCTGGACGGCGGCGCCCGCGCCCGGATCCGTCCCGGCACCACCGTCGTGCGGGCGAACGCGGCGCTCGCCCCGTACGGGCGGGTCCTCGGGCCCGATCCGGCCAGCGCGGTCGCCTGCACGATCGGCGGGGTCGTCGCCAACAACGCCTCGGGCATGACGGCCGGGACGACCAGGAACTCGTACCGGACCGTCTCCTCCCTCACCTGCGTGCTGCCCAGCGGCACCGTCGTGGACACCGGCGGCCCGGAGGCCGACGCGGAGCTGGCGCGCGCCGAACCGCGGCTGTGCGCGGAGCTGCTCGCGCTGAAGGCCGAGATCGGGGCGGACGCCGAACTCACCGCCCGGATCCGGGCCAAGCACGCCATCAAGAACACCAACGGCTACCGGCTCGACGCCTTCCTCGACGGCGCCACGCCCGCGGAGATCCTGCGCGGCCTCATGGTCGGCTCCGAGGGCACCTTCGGCTTCATCTCCGAGGTCGTCTTCGACACCCTGCCGCTGGACCGCGAGGTCGCCACCGCGCTGCTCTTCTTCCCCTCGCTGCCGGCCGCCGCCGAGGCCGTCCCGCTGTTCAACGAGGCGGGCGCGCTCGCGGTCGAGCTGATGGACGGCAACACGCTGCGGGCGTCGGTGAGCGTCGCGGGCGTGCCCGCCGACTGGGCCGGACTTCCCAAGGAGACGGCGGCGCTCCTGGTCGAGTTCCGCGCCCCGGACCCGGCGGCCCTCGACGCGTACGAGCGGGCGGCCGAGGCGGTCCTCGACGGGCTCGAGCTGGTCGCCCCGGCGCCCTCCGTGGAGAACGCGTTCACCCGGGACCCCAAGCGGATCTCCGGGTACTGGAAGGCCCGCAAGGCGTTCGTGACGGCGGTCGGCGGCTCGCGCCCGTCCGGCACGACGCTGATCACCGAGGACTTCGCGGTGCCGCCCGCCCGTCTCGCCGAGGCCTGCGCGTCGCTGCTCGACCTCCAGTCGCGGCACGGCTTCGACGCGGCCGTCGCCGGCCACGCGGCCCACGGCAACCTCCACTTCCTGCTCGCCTTCGACGCCGCCGACCCCTCGGACGTCGAGCGGTACGCGGCCTTCATGGACGAGTTCTGCAAACTGACCGTGGAGCGCTTCGACGGCTCCCTGAAGGCGGAGCACGCCACCGGCCGCAACATCGCGCCCTTCCTGGAGCTGGAGTGGGGGACGCGGGCGACGGAACTGATGTGGCGGGTCAAGGAGGCCATCGACCCCGCCGGGGTGCTTGCCCCGCGCATCGTGCTCGACCGCGACCCGCAGGCCCATCTGCGCGGCCTGAAGACGATCCCCTCCGTGGAGCGGATCGCCGACCCCTGCATCGAGTGCGGCTTCTGCGAACCGACCTGCCCCAGCCACGACCTGACGACCACTCCCCGCCAGCGGATCGTGCTGCGCCGCGAGATGATGCGCCAGGCCGCCGGCTCCCCGGTCGAGGCGCGCCTGCTGGAGTCGTACGGCTACGACGCCGTCGACACCTGCGCGGGCGACTCCACCTGCAAACTGGCCTGCCCGGTCGGGATCGACACCGGCGCGCTGATGAGGGAGTTCCGCCACGAGCGGCACTCGTCGCGCGAGGAGCGGGTCGCCGCGCTGGCCGCGCGGAACTTCCGCGCGGTGGAGGCCTCCGCGCGGCTCGCGGTCGCCGCGGCGGACCGGATCGGCGACCGGGTCCTGGAGTCGGCGACAAGCCTGGCGCGCCGCGTGGTGCGGCCCGACCTCGTGCCGGAGTGGCTGCCGGAGATCCCCGGCGCGGCGGCCCGGCGGCTGCCCCGCACCCACCGCCCTGCGGCCGCCGCCGTCTACTACCCGGCCTGTGTGAACCGCATCTTCGGCGGACCCGACGGCCGCACCGGCCCGTCGCTTCCGGAGGCCGTCGTGGCGGTGTCGGCGCGGGCCGGGAAGCCCGTGTGGATCCCGGACGACGTGGCGGGTACGTGCTGCGCCACGATCTGGCACTCCAAGGGGTACGAGCGGGGCAACGAGGTGATGGCGAACCGGATCGTCGAGGCGGCCTGGGGGTGGACGGCCGGCGGGAAGCTGCCGCTCGTGGTGGACGCCTCCTCGTGCACGCTCGGCATCGCGCACGAGGTGGTGCCGTACCTGACGGACGACAACCGGGAGCTGCACGCCGAGCTGACGGTGGTGGACTCGCTGGTGTGGGCGGCGGACGAGCTGCTCCCCCGGCTCGACGTGCGCCGCCGGGTCGCCTCCGCCGTGGTCCACCCGACGTGCTCGATGCGGCACCTCGGCGACGAGGACAGGCTGACCGCGCTCGCCGGGGCCTGCGCGGAGGAGGTCGTGGTCCCCGCCGACGCGGGCTGCTGCGCCTTCGCGGGCGACCGCGGCATGCTGCATCCGGAGTTGACGGCGTCGGCGACGGCCCGCGAGGCGGCGGAGGTCACGTCCCGCCCGTTCGACGCGCACCTCTCGGCCAACCGCATGTGCGAGATCGGCATGGACCGGGCGACGGGCCGGAGCTACCGGTCGGTGCTGCTGGCGCTCGAGCACGCGACCCGCCCCTGACCGGTCGTCACCCGCCGGTCGTCACGGCCGGCCGGAGGACCCCTCACCCCAGGCGGTGAGGGGTCCTTCGTATGTTCGGGTGACGGTCGCCGTTCGCCTCGGCCCGGTGCGATATCCGGAACAGTAAAGTCCAACCACCCGTCGCAAGAGTCCTATCGGCGCCCTTGCGCACCATCGGCCACCGGGGCCAGGGTCCTGTGCGGGATTCATGAAACAGCCGTGCACACAGCTCCGGGAGGTTCCATGAACGAGCAGACACCGCCTACTCCGAGCCGCCGCAAGGTGCTCAGGAGCACCGCGGCCGCCGGCGCGGGAATCGGCATCACCGCCACCGGCGCCCAGGGCGCGTCCGCGTCCACCGTCTCCGTCCCGTCCGCCGCCACCGCGTCCCCCGGGGCGCCGGCCGAGCCGCGCCGGCTCGGCGCCACCATGGCGGGGGTCCCCTTCGAGGGCCGCTCCACCGTCCGGGTGGGGATCATCGGCCTCGGCAACCGGGGCAACGCCATGATCGGCCTCTACCTCGCGCTCCCCTGGGTGAAGGTGGTCGCCGTCTGCGACCCGGTGCGCGAGAAGGCCGAGCGGGCCACCGCGAAGGTCGTCGCCGCCGGCCGGCCCGCGCCGGCCGTCTACACCAACGGCGAGGAAGACCACGAGAACCTCTGCGCCCGCACGGACGTCGACTTCGTGCACGTGGCCACGCCGTGGGACAGCCACTACGCGATCGCCCGGGCGGCCATGCTGAACGGCAAGCACGTCGGCGTGGAGTGCCCGGTCGCGATGCGGCTCGACGAACTGTGGTCCCTGGTCGACCTGTCCGAGCAGACCCGCCGGCACTGCATGCAGCTGGAGAACTGCTGCTACGGGCGGAACGAGATGCGGGTCCTGCGCATGGCGCACGCCGGGAGGTTCGGCGACCTGCTGCACGGAGCCGGCGCCTACAACCACGACCTGCGGGCCCTGATGTTCTCCCCGACGTACTACGAGGGGCCCTGGCGGCGGCGGTGGCACACCCGGCTGCGCGGCGACCTCTACCCCAACCACGGCTTCGGGCCCGTCGCCAACTACATGGACGTCAACCGCGGCGACCGGGCGGTGAGCATCAGCAGCTTCGGCACCCCGGCGCTCGGTCTCGCCGAGTACCGCGCGGAGCACATGCCGCCGGGCGACCCGAGCTGGAAGGAGACGTACATCGAGAGCGACCGGACGATCAGTCTGGTCCAGACGGCCAAGGGCCGGGTGATCCGCCTGGAACACGACGTCTCCACGCCGCACCCGTACAGCCGGATCAACAGCCTGGGCGGTACGCGGGGCGTCTTCGAGGACTATCCGGCCCGCGTCTACCTGGAGCCGGACCACAAGGACGACCAGTGGCACGACTTCTCGGCCTACGCGGACGAGTTCGACCACTGGCTCTGGAAGGAGCACGCCAACCCGCCGGGCGGCCACGGCGGCATGGACTACATCATGGTCTACCGGCTGATGCAGTGCGTCCGGCTGGGGCTCGTGCCGGACTTCGACGTGTACGACGCCGCCACCTGGACCGCCCCGGTGCCGCTGAGCCACGAGTCGATCAAGGCCAAGGGCGCGCCGCAGGAGATCCCCGACTTCACGCGCGGCGAGTGGCGCAAGGCCCGCTCAGGCGTGGACTCGGTCAAACCGGCCTGAGGACGCGGCGCCCGGCACCCGTGGACGGGGGCCGGGCGCCGTCGCCGGTTCAGCAGCGGCGCAGGTCCTCCGTGAGCGTGCCCTGAACGGTCGTCAGGCTCCGGTCGTAGCAGCCGGCGGAGCCGTACAGGCGGTAGCGCTCGGTGGTGGTGCCGACCGCGTGCCGCTGGTCGCGCGGCACGCCGGAGGTGTACGTGGCGTCCCCGGCGTAGGTGTCGTCGAGCCGCGACCAGGAGACGCGGCGCCCGTCGCGGACGACGAGGGTGTCGGCGCGGTCCCCGAGCGTGAGGACCGTCCGGAGCCGGTCGCCCGCGCCGATCGTCGTCTCGCCGTCCATGGTGTAGGCGCGGCGGACGCGGGTGACGGTCCGGCCGGCGGTCACGGTCTCGTCGTCGCCCCAGCGGCCGGTGAACGCGTCCGGGTTCTCGCCCTCGCCCCACCGGTGGACGGAGGTGTGGGCGACGGCCCGGACGACGGTGGTGTCGACGCGGCCGTGCGAGGTGTTCAGGTGGCCGGCGACGGTCAGCCGGTGCGCGGCGTCCGTGTCGAGCCGGTGCGGGGCCGTGCCCCCGGCGTCCGCGGTGTACTCGGAGGTGTTGCGCGGGGCGCCCTCCTCGTGCCGGTCGAGTCCGCCGGTGACGACGCGGCTGCCCTCGTCCTGCCAGAGCAGCATGTTGGTGGGGGTGGACCAGCCGGCCAGGCCGGCCGGGACCCCGGCGACGGTGACCTCGACGCGATGGGCGCGGCCGTCGTTGAGGAGTGCGGCGAAGGGCGTCAGGTCGTAGACGATCGGCTGGACGTCGAAGGCGCGGGGCGCGGGGGTGACGTACCAGAGGAACGGGTTGGACCAGCCGCCGGTCCAGACGGTGGGGAAGGGCGCGGCGATGCCGGCGAGCCTGCCGTCCACGGCGACGCGGACCTCGCGGTGCGGGCCGCCGGCCGCCCGGCAGGAGTACGGGGCGGCGTCGGGGGCGGAGAGGTACCAGTACTCCTCGCAGCCGCCGCCCGAGCCGGTGGCGTACACCTCGGCGAGGAGGCGTTCGGTGTTGCGCGGGGTGGTGAGGGTGGAGTCGGTGAGGGGGATCACCCGGTCGGGGGTACCGGCGGCGGGTTTCACCCGGCCCTCCGCGGTGTGGAAGGTGAGGGTGACGCGGACGTCGAGGACGCCGGTGTACGTCTCGTTCACGACATTGCCGATGAGCATCTCGACCGGTTGCGGGCGGCTGAGGGTGTCGCGGTAGCGGGTGACGTCCTTCTCGACGGACCAGGCGATTCCGTCGGGCGAGGGCTGGGGCGTGGACGTGCGGAGGATCTCGACGCCGCCGACGGCGAGGTGGCCGAGGCGGTCGTACTGGCGGCCCTTCACACTCCCTTCGAGGCGCAGGACGATCTTGTTCCAGCGCGTGCCGCACTCCTCGGGCGGGGTGTAACTCCCCTGGTACGGGGTGAAGTCGCGGAACTGCGCGGCGGCGAGGGTCACCTCGCAGCCGCGGGTGCCGGGGGTGGCGACGGGCGGGGCGGCGATGACCGGGTCGTGCCAGTCGGTGGTGAACTCGGCCGGGGGCGTCGGGCCGTTCGGACCGTCGGCGGCGGCCGGCTGGGCGGTGAGCAGCGCTCCGGCGGCCAGGATCAGGCCGCTGATCATGCTCATGATCTTGAGGGATCTCATGGGGCAGGAGTGAAGCGCGGCCACCACCGCACGGTCCAGAGGACGATGAGCGGACATGGCGCGATCTGTTCCCCCGTGGGGAAAATCGATTGCCGCCCCCGAGCGAAGAGGCGAACCTTGCACGGTTTCCCCCACCCGCACCGCCGTCGCACAACCTCCGGCGCGCGGTCCCCCCAGACACCCCGGAGACCCTGGGACGCCATGCAGATTCGAGATCTTCCCTACGCCGACCCAGGGGTCCCCGACATCCGCTCGGGTCCCCGGTTCCTCCTCTGGCTCGGCCGCCGTCAACTGGGCGGGCAGGTGAAGTCCCTGCTCTGGGGACTGCTGCACCACCTGGGCATCGCCGGCCTGCCGCTCGGCACCGGCATCGCCGTACAGGCGGTCGTGGACCGGGACGGCGGACGGCTCGCGTTCGCCGGCGGCCTGCTCGCCGTCCTCGGCGCCGCGATCGCCGTCGGTGACGTGATGCTCCACCGCACCGCCGTCACCAACTGGATCACGGCGGCCGCCCGGGTCCAGCAGCTCCTCTCCCGCAAGACCGCCGAGCTCGGCTCCGTCCTGACCCGCCGGGTCGCCGCGGGCGAGGTCGTCGCCGTCTCCACCGGCGACGTCGAGAAGATCGGCTGGTTCGTGGAGGCGCTGTCCCGGTTCGCCGCCGGAGCCGTCGCCCTGGTGGTCATCTGCGTCGGCCTCACCGTCTACCAGCCCGCCCTGGGCGTCGTGGTCGCCGTCGGCGTCCCCGTGCTCGCCCTCGCGGTGCTGCCGCTCCTCCCCCGGGCCACCCGCCGGGCGGACGTCCAGCGCGAGAAGGCCGGCAAGGCCACGGAGCTCGCCTCCGACACCGTCGCCGGACTGCGCGTGCTGCGCGGCATCGGCGGCGAGGACCTGTTCCTCGGCCGCTACCGCGCCGCCTCCCAGGAGGTCCGCAGGGCCGCGGTGCACAGCGCCCGGATGTGGGCGCTGATCGCCGCCGTCCAGGTCGTGCTGCCCGGCGTCCTGCTCATCGTGGTGGTGGCGTACGGGACGCGGCTCGCGCTCGACGGGCGGATCACGGTCGGCGAACTGGTCACCGTGTACAGCGCCGTGGCCCTCACCTACCACCCCCTGCGCAACTTCGAGGAGATCGCGATGGCGTACTCCTTCTCCCGCCCGTCCGCGAAGCGGGCGGCCCGGGTCCTCGCCCTGACCCGCACCACGACGACCACGGCCGCCGGCGGCGAGGAGCGCGCGGCCACCGGCGACCTGTACGACCCGCTGACCGGTCTGCTCGCGCCGGCCGGCCGGTTCACCGCCGTCGTCTGCGGCGATCCGGACGTCGCCGGCCGGCTCGCGGACCGGCTCGGCGGGCACCCGGCGGAACCGGGAGCCGGCCACACCTCGGTGCTCCTCGGCGGGGTCCCGCTCGACGAACTCCCGCTGGAGTCGGCCCGTACGGCCGTCCTGGTCCAGGACAAGGACCCCGTGCTGCTCTCCGGCACCCTGCGCGACCTGCTCGACGTGCCCTCCTCGGGCGCGGTGCCGGCCGCGGACGCGCTGGCCGCCGCCCAGTGCGACGACGTCCTCGACGCGCTGGCGCAGGCCTCCGTGGACACCGGCGGCGACCCGATGCGCACCCGCATCACCGAGCGGGGCCGGTCGCTCTCCGGCGGCCAGCGCCAGCGGCTCGCCCTCGCCCGGTCCCTGGTGGCCGACCCGGAGGTGCTCGTCCTGGACGAGCCGACCTCGGCGGTCGACGCGCACACCGAGTCGCGCGTCGCGGCGGGCGTCCGGCAGCTGCGGAAGGCCAGGACCACAGTGGTCCTCGCCTCCTCGCCGCTGCTCCTGGACCGCGCCGACCGGGTCGTCCTGGTCCACGAGGGCCAGGCGGTCGCCGTCGGCACCCACCGCGAGCTGCTCGCCGCGGAGCCCCGCTACCGCGCGGTGGTCACCCGCGAGACCGACGAGGAGCTCGCCACGGCCGTCGGCCTCGCCGGCGGACTCGAAGCACTGGAAGGGGAATCGGCATGATCGGCCTGGCGCCTCCGGAGTACGACCCGGCGGCCCCGACGACGGCGACGACGCTCCCCGTCGCCGCCACCGCGACCGCCCGCGGTTACGTCCGCGCACTGCTGAGCCGGCACCGCCGGGCGTTCGCCCTGCTCATCGGGGTGAACGCGGTCGCCGTGATCGCATCCATGGCGGGCCCGTACCTGCTCGGCTCGGTGGTGGACGGGCTCGCGGACGGAGCACGGGACCTGCATCCGGAGCGCACGGTCGCGCTGTTCGCGGTCGCGCTGCTCGTCCAGACCTTCTTCGTGCGGCTCGTCCGGCTGCGCGGGGCGATGCTCGGCGAGGAGATGCTCGCCGACCTGCGCGAGGACTTCCTCGTCCGGGCGGTCGGCCTGCCGCCCGGCGTGCTCGAACGGGCCGGGACCGGCGACCTGCTCTCCCGGATCACCACGGACGTCGACCGGCTCTCCAACGCCATGCGCGAGGCCGTGCCCCAGCTGGCGATCGGCGTCGTCTGGGCCGGGCTGCTGCTCGGCGGCCTCGCGGTGACGTCGCCGCCGCTGGCGCTCGTCGCGCTGCTCGCGGCGCCCCTGCTGGTCGTCGGCAGCCGCTGGTACTTCAAGCGGGCGCCGGCCGCCTACCGCTCGGAGTCCGCCGGGTACGCGGCGGTCGCCGCCGCGCTGGCCGAGACGGTCGACGCGGGCCGCACCGTCGAGGCGCACCGCCTGGGCGCGCGCCGGATCGCCCTGTCGGACCGGCGCGTCTCGGAGTGGGTGGCCTGGGAGCGGTACACGCTCTTCCTGCGCTCGGTCCTCTTCCCCGTCGTCAACGTCACCCACATGACGGTGCTGTGCGCGGTGCTGCTGCTCGGCGGGGTGTTCGTGCTCCGGGGCTGGATCGACGTCGGCCAGCTGACGACCGGCGCCCTCCTGGCGCAGATGCTGGTCGACCCGATCGGCATCGTGCTGCGCTGGTACGACGAGCTCCAGGTCGCGCAGGTGTCGCTGGCGCGGCTCGTCGGCGTCCGGGACATCGAGCCGGACGCGGGCGACCGGGACGTACGGCCCGAGGGCCGCGCCGTCCGGGCCGACGACGTCCGGTTCGGCTACCGCGAGGGCGTCGACGTCCTGCACGAGGTGTCGCTGAAGGTGGCGCCCGGCACCCGGATCGCCCTCGTCGGCCCGTCCGGCGCGGGCAAGTCCACGCTCGGACGGCTCCTCGCCGGCGTCTACGCCCCCAGGACGGGTTCCGTCACCCTCGGCGCCGCCGAGCTGGCCCGGATGCCCGCCGAGCAGGTCCGTGAGCACGTGGCCCTGGTCAACCAGGAGCACCACGTCTTCGTGGGCTCCCTCCGGGACAACCTGCGCCTCGCCAGGGCCGGGGCCGACGACACCGAGCTGTGGGCCGCCCTGACGGCGGTCGACGCGGACGGCTGGGCACGCGGCCTCGACGCGGGCCTGGACACCGAGGTCGGCTCGGGCGGGCATGCGCTGACCCCGGCGCAGGCCCAGCAGATCGCCCTGGCCCGGCTCGTCCTCGCCGACCCGCACACCCTGGTCCTGGACGAGGCGACCTCGCTCCTCGACCCCCGCGCGGCCCGGCACCTGGAGCGTTCCCTGGGCCGCGTCCTGGACGGACGCACGGTCGTGGCCATCGCCCACCGGCTGCACACCGCGCACGACGCCGATCTGATCGCGGTCGTCGAGGCGGGCCGGATCAGCGAGCTCGGCAGTCACGACGAACTGGTCGCGGCGGACGGCCCGTACGCGGCCCTGTGGAGGTCGTGGCACGGCTGACCCCTGACGAGGGGGCCCGTACCGGAAGCCCGGTGCGGGCCCCTTCTCGTCTCCCCCCTCACCGTCCCGGGAAGTCCTTAGGGCCTGTCTGACGATTCCCGTCGGATCAGGCTGGGGCGTTCGGTGCGTGCGATCGGCGTGCGGCAGGGGCGCCCTCGTAGCGGAGCTACTTGGGCGTTTCGGCCGTGCGGCGAGCGTGCGTGCCGGGCGGTCCGGACCCGACGGGAATCGTCAGACAGGCCCTAGATGAAGCCGAGCGCCGAGGCGCCGCCGACCCCGCCGAGGAGCATGAAGACGGGCATGAGGACCTTCAGCTCGATCCAGCTGCCGGCGCGGAAGCGCATGGGCTTGGGGGGACCGATGGGGTACCAGCGCTTGCGGCCGACGGGGATGGGCCAGAGGATCGGGCAGCCGGAGACGGTGAGGGCGTCGCCGATGTCGTGGACGAGGGCGCCCAGGACGATCGGCAGGCCGAGCCACAGGTACTCCTGGCCGGGGCCGGTGAAGAGCCAGTCGGAGCCGTTGCCGGGCTGGTCGAGGACACCCGCGAGGATCCAGGCGCCGGCGGCGCCGAGCAGCCACACCAGGACGTCGCTGGACATCCGGGCGGCCCGCCACAGCAGGCCTTCCACGGCGAGGACCAGGTGGACGAAGAGGAGGGCGAGGACGGCCCACCGGCCGCCGGTGACGGCCGCGGCGGAGGCCCCGGCGCCGATCAGGACCGCCCAGAGCCAGGTGTGGGTGAGGGTGCGGTGTCCCCCGGACCTGCGCGGGTCCGCGCTGGAGCGGGTGGCCTTGTAGACCGCGTACGACAGCTTGTCGACGACCTCGCAGAGGACCCGGGAGACCGGGCCGAAGGCGCGCGAGATGGTCGCGGACTTGTGGTCGAGGTCGGGGGCGAGGGCGGCGCCCGCGCAGATGAGCGCGCCGACGAGGAGGACCGGCCAGGGCATCGGGTGGTCGAAGGCGGCCGCGGCCGCTCCCACACCCAGCCAGGCCGCCGCTCCGGACAGTGAGTGCGCCGGTCCCATCATGGTCGCTGCCGCCCCCGTTTCTCCTACGCCGGCGCTCAGTTGACGACCGGTCGACGGACGAGCCTATCGCCCGCGATCAAGAGGGCCGGTGGCCGGTTCCCTCATCCGAGCGGAATGCGGGCAAGATGGGGTCGTGACCCTTATCGATCAGCTGCCGCCGACCGCCGACCCCGACGCCCTCTTCGAGGCCTTCTCCTCCTGGGCCGAGGACCGGGGCATCACGCTCTACCCGGCCCAGGAAGAGGCGCTGATCGAGGTCGTCTCCGGCGCCAACGTGATCTTGTCCACACCCACCGGGTCAGGAAAGTCGCTGGTCGCGGCGGGGGCGCACTTCACCGCGCTCGCGAACGACCAGGTGACCTTCTACACCGCGCCGATCAAGGCGCTGGTGTCGGAGAAGTTCTTCGACCTGTGCAAGCTCTTCGGCACGGAGAACGTCGGCATGCTGACCGGCGACGCGTCCGTGAACGCGGACGCCCCGGTGATCTGCTGCACGGCGGAGGTGCTGGCCTCCATCGCGCTGCGGGACGGCAGGTACGCCGACATCGGCCAGGTCGTGATGGACGAGTTCCACTTCTACGCCGAGCAGGACCGCGGCTGGGCGTGGCAGATCCCGCTGCTCGAACTGCCGCAGGCGCAGTTCGTCCTCATGTCGGCGACGCTCGGCGACGTGTCGATGTTCGAGAAGGACCTGACCCGGCGCACGGGCCGGCCGACGTCCGTGGTCCGCTCCGCGACCCGGCCGGTGCCGCTGTCGTACGAGTACCGGCTGACCCCGATCACGGACACCCTGACCGAGCTCCTGGAGACCAAGCAGGCGCCGGTCTACATCGTGCACTTCACACAGGCGCAGGCCGTCGAGCGCGCGCAGTCGCTGATGAGCATCAACATGTGCACGCGCGAGGAGAAGGACAAGATCGCCGAGCTGATCGGCAACTTCCGCTTCACCACCAAGTTCGGCCAGAACCTCTCGCGTTACGTCCGCCACGGCATCGGCGTGCACCACGCGGGCATGCTGCCGAAGTACCGGCGGCTCGTGGAGAAGCTGGCCCAGGCGGGCCTCCTGAAGGTGATCTGCGGGACGGACACCCTCGGCGTGGGCGTGAACGTGCCGATCCGCACGGTGCTGTTCACGGCCCTGACGAAGTACGACGGCAACCGGGTGCGGACCCTGCGCGCCCGTGAGTTCCACCAGATCGCGGGCCGGGCGGGCCGGGCCGGTTTCGACACGGCGGGGCTGGTCGTCGCGCAGGCCCCCGAGCACGTCATCGAGAACGAGAAGGCGCTCGCGAAGGCGGGCGACGACCCCAAGAAGCGCCGCAAGGTCGTCCGCAAGAAGGCCCCCGAAGGCTTCGTCGCCTGGAGCGACACCACCTTCGAGAGGCTGATCGGCGCCGAGCCGGAGCCGCTGACCTCCCGCTTCAAGGTCACCAACATCATGCTGCTCTCGGTGATCGCCCGGCCGGGCAACGCCTTCGAGGCGATGCGCAAGCTGCTGGAGGACAACCACGAGCCGCGCAAGGCCCAGCTGCGGCACATCCGCCGGGCCATCGCGATCTACCGCTCGCTGCTCGACGGCGGCGTGGTGGAGCAGCTGGACCAGCCGGACGCCGAGGGCCGCACGATCCGTCTCACGGTCGACCTCCAGCAGGACTTCGCGCTCAACCAGCCGCTGTCGACGTTCGCGCTCGCCGCCTTCGACCTGCTGGACCCGGAGTCGCCCTCGTACGCCCTGGACATGGTGTCCGTGGTGGAGTCGACGCTCGACGACCCGCGCCAGATCCTCGCCGCCATGCAGAACAAGGCACGCGGCGAGGCCGTGGGCCGGATGAAGGCGGACGGCGTCGAGTACGAGGAGCGGATGGAGCGGCTCCAGGAGATCTCGTACCCGAAGCCGCTGGAGGAGCTCCTGTGGCACGCGTACAACGTCTACCGGAAGTCCCACCCGTGGGTCGGCGACCACCCGGTGTCGCCGAAGTCCGTCATCCGTGACATGTACGAACGCGCCCTGACGTTCACGGAGTTCACCTCCTGGTACGAGCTGGCGCGGACCGAGGGCATCGTGCTGCGGTACCTCGCGAGCGCATACAAGGCGCTCGACCACACCATCCCGGACGACCTGAAGACCGAGGACCTGGAGGACCTGATCGCCTGGCTGGGCGAGATGGTGCGCCAGGTCGACTCCTCGCTCCTCGACGAGTGGGAGCAGCTCGCCAACCCGGAGGTCCAGACGGCCGAGGAGGCCCAGGAGAAGGCCGACCAGGTCAAGCCGGTCACGGCCAACGCCCGCGCCTTCCGGGTCCTGGTGCGCAACGCCATGTTCCGGCGGGTGGAGCTGGCCGCCCTCGACAACGTCGACGCGCTGGGCGAGCTGGACGCCGAGGCCGGCTGGGACGCGGACGCCTGGGGCGAGGCGATGGACGCGTACTGGGACGAGTACGACGACCTCGGCACGGGTCCCGACGCGCGCGGCCCGAAGCTGCTCGCCATCGAGGAGGACGCGGCGCACGGCCTGTGGCGCGTCCGGCAGACCTTCGCCGACCCGAACGGCGACCATGACTGGGGCATCAGCGCGGAGGTGGACCTCGCGGCCTCCGACGAGGAGGGCCGCGCGGTGGTCCGCGTGACGTCCGTCGGACAGCTGTAGCCACCGCCGACAGAAGGAGTCGCGAACCGTGACCAGTCCCGCCGAGAGGCTCGTGGACCTGCTCGACCTGGAGCGGATCGAGGTCGACATCTTCCGCGGGCGCAGCCCGCAGGAATCGCTGCAACGGGTCTTCGGCGGGCAGGTCGCCGGGCAGGCCCTGGTGGCGGCCGGCCGCACCACCGGGGGCGACCGGCCGGTGCACTCGCTGCACGCCTACTTCCTGCGGCCGGGCCGGCCCGGGGTGCCGATCGTGTACCAGGTGGAGCGGGTGCGCGACGGCCGGTCGTTCACGACCCGCCGGGTCACCGCGATCCAGGAGGGGCGGACGATCTTCAATCTGACGGCCTCCTTCCACAAGCCGGAGGAGGCGGGCTTCGAGCACCAGCTGCCGCCGCGCCACCTGACCGACCCGGACACGCTGCCGAACCTCGCGGACGAGATCCGCGAGCACCTGGGCGCGCTGCCGGAGGCGCTGGAGCGGATGGCCCGCCGCCAGCCCTTCGACATCCGCTACGTCGACCGGCTGCGCTGGACCCAGGAGGAGGTCAAGGACGCGGACCCGCGCTCCGCGGTGTGGATGCGGGCCGTGGGGCCGCTGGGCGACGACCCGCTGGTCCACACCTGTGCCCTGACCTACGCCTCGGACATGACCCTTCTGGACGCGGTGCGCATCCCGGTCGAGCCGCTGTGGGGTCCGCGCGGCTTCGACATGGCCTCGCTCGACCACGCGATGTGGTTCCACCGCCCGTTCCGCGCGGACGAGTGGTTCCTCTACGACCAGGAGTCCCCGATCGCCACGGGCGGCCGGGGACTCGCACGGGGCCGGATCTACGACCGCGAGGGCCGGCTCCTGGTGTCGGTGGTCCAGGAGGGCCTGTTCAGGAAGCTGTAGCCCCGCCCGGTCACTCGTACTCGGTGGCGCCCTTGCGGGTCAGGTAGGCCGGGCTGACCGCCTTGGCGATGGCACGGCCGCCGGTCACCGGGCTGTACCGCTCGGTCACCGGCCGGATGACGACGCCCTCGCGCAGATGCGCCTCCCGGCCGGAGACGGTCTCCCGGCCGCTCGCGTGCGCGAGGACGGTCTCCAGGTCGTACGGGCCGGTGTACAGCCGCGGCACGAGCGGGGCCTCGCCGGGCTCCAGGACCTCGGCCGGGTCCAGCCAGCGGACCTTGCCGTCGATGTCGGCGGACACGTCGAAGAGGGCGTATCCGACGGTCTCGGAGCGGGCGTCGGCGCCGTAGGCGAGGTCCTGGACCCCGGAGCCGTACACCTCGCCGAAGAGCCCGACCCGGCGCGCGCCGAGGCGTTTCGCGAGGCGCTCGGCGACGGCGGCCAGCCCGTGCCCGTGGACGGCACGCCAGTACAGGTTGCGCGGGTCCTCCTGGAGGGCGAGGCCCTTCGACCCGAATCCCTTGGAGGACACCTGCACGCGTCCGTCCTCGGCGCCGTAGGTGAGCAGGCAGGCGGTGCCGTGGAGCTTCTCGGTGAGGACGACGGGCTCGCCGGGCTCGAAGATGTCCGGGTAGCGCTGGAGGTTCTCGATGTCGACCCAGGGCAGCAGGTCGGGCGCGACCTCCACGTCGCCGCTCATGGTCGGCGGTATCGGCGGCACCCACTTCACGATGCCGAGGCGCTCCGCGAAGTCGGTTCCGTCGGCGGCGGCCCGCTCCAGGTCCACTCCCGCGAGCGCTCCCGGGCGGCAGACGATCCCCTGCGACAGCTCACCGCGGAGGCGTACCGCCTTGACCCGGTCCGCGTTGCCGCCGGCGAGCCGTCCGGTCAGTCCCAGCTCCTCGATCAGGCCCGCGGGCAGCACGGCCTGCTCGGGGATGTAGACGGCGGCGTCGCCCGTCGTGTACGCCCCCTTGGCGACGACGGCCCGGTAGAGGCCCACCTGTGCCAGTTCGAGGGCGTCGGCGTCGGGGTGCGGATGGACGGTCAGGACTTCGGCGGTGACGCGCAGGGTCGACATGTTCGGTTCTCCGGTCGGTCGGGTCTCGGTCTCATCGCCGCACACTGTGGCCGACCCGTTTTCCCCTGGGCGATCGATTTGCCGCCTGGTAGCGTCGCCGGGTTGCGGTTCCTACGCCTCCGGGGCGAGGCCCGGCAGCGTGTCCTGGTCGACCTCGTGGCGGCGGGTGCGGATGTCGGGGGCCGGGGGGTGGAGTTTGGCGTCGCAGGTGGGCCCGAGGCCCGTGCGCCGGGAGTCGGCGCCGGTCAGGGGTCGGCCGCAGAGGCGGCAGTGGACGCGGCGCGGCGGGCCGTCCGGTGCGGAATCGATCGCGATTGCCAGTGGTTCGTCTCCCATGCTGAGATCAAACCCTATTTCGATGAGGAGCAGTCCATGAGTCTGTACGACATTCCGCTGAAGAGCCTGACCGGCGAGCCGGTCTCCCTCGCCGACTACCGGGACCGCGCGGTCCTGGTGGTGAACGTGGCCTCCAAGTGCGGCCTGACCCCGCAGTACGCGGGTCTGGAGCGGCTGCAGAAGGAGTACGGGGAGCGTGGCTTCACCGTCCTCGGCGTGCCCTGCAACCAGTTCGCGGGCCAGGAGCCGGGCAGCGCCGACGAGATCCAGACCTTCTGCTCGGCGACGTACGGGGTGTCCTTCCCCCTCCTGGAGAAGACGGACGTCAACGGCGAGGGCCGTCACCCGCTCTACTCGGAGCTGGTGCAGGTCGCCGACGCCGAGGGCGAGGCCGGCGACGTGCAGTGGAACTTCGAGAAGTTCCTCATCGGCCGCGACGGCCGGGTCACCCGTTTCCGCCCGCGCACCGAGCCGGAGGCCCCGGAGGTCGTGGCGGCGATCGAGGCCCAGCTTGTCTGATAGGGGGACCGGCACGGGGGTCGTCGAACGGCTGCGGGCCGCGGGATGCGTCTTCGCCGAGGAGGAGGCGGAGATGCTCCTCGCGGCGGCGGCGGGGCCGGCCGAGCTGGACGCGATGGTCGAGCGGCGGGCCGCGGGCCTGCCGCTGGAGCACGTCGTGGGCTGGGCCGAGTTCGGCGGGCTGCGGATCGGGGTCGACGGCGGTGTCTTCGTGCCCCGGCGCCGTACGGAGTTCCTCGTCGGCCACGCGGTGGAGCTGGCCCGGCCGGGCGCCGTCTGCGTCGACCTGTGCTGCGGCTCGGGCGCGGCGGGCGCGGTGCTCCTCGACCGGGTGGCGGGCGCCGAGGTGCACGCCTCGGACATCGAGCCGGCGGCCGTGCGCTGCGCCCGGCGGAACGTCGAGCCGCGCGGCGGCCGGGTGTACGAGGGTGACCTCTTCGCGCCGCTGCCCGGTGGGCTGAGGGGCCGGGTCGAGATCCTGGTCGCCAACGTGCCGTACGTGCCCACGGAGGAGATCGGGCTGCTGCCTCCCGAGGCCCGGGACCACGAGCCGCACGTCACGCTCGACGGCGGCGCGGACGGGCTCGACGTGCTGCGGCGGGTCGCCGCCGAGGCGCCGGGATGGCTGGCGCCGGGCGGGCACCTGTTCGTGGAGACGAGCGAACGGCAGGCGGAGTCGGCCGTCGCGGCGATGTCCGCGGCCGGCCTGGTGCCCGAGGTCGTCACCTCGGACGAGTGGTGGGCGACGGTGGTCGTCGCGACCCGGCCGTAGCGAGCGGCCCGTGACGGACGCGGCCCGGCCCCCGCTTTCGGGGGCCGGGCCGCGTCCGTGCGTGCCTACGCCGACCTGGGGATCAGACGGCAGCGGACCGGGCCCTTGGCGAAGAGCGTGATGGCGGAGCCGACGGGCACCTCGGTGTCGACCGCCTCGAAGTCGTACTTCTGGAGCATCATCGTCAGGGCGATCACCGACTCCAGCATCGAGAAGTGCTGTCCGATGCAGGCGCGCGGGCCGCCGCCGAAGGGGTACCAGGCGTACCGGGGGCGGGCCGCCTCCGCCTCGGGGGTGAAGCGGTCCGGGTCGAAGCGCTCCGCGTCCTCCCAGTAGGCGGGGTGCCGGTGGGTGACGTAGGAGGCGACGATGACGTCCGCGCCGGCCGGGATGGTGACGCCGTCGACCACGGTGGTGGCCACGGCGCGGCGCCCGACGACGGGGGCCGCGGGGAAGAGCCGCATGGTCTCCTTGAGGACCCGGGTGACGTAGGGCAGCGCGTCCAGGTCGGCGGCGTCGGGGACCCGGCCGGCGAGGACCCGGTCGACCTCCTCGTGGGCCCGCTTCAGGGCCTCCGGGTGCTTGCCGAGCAGGTGGAGCGCGAAGCCGAGTGAGGTGGCGGTGGTCTCGTGCCCGGCGAGCAGGAAGACGAGGACCTGCTCGCGGAGCTCGGTGGCGTCGAAGCTGCCGTCCTCGGCGCTCTCGGCCTCGACGAGGAGGGTGAGCAGGTCGTCGCCGTCGCCGGGGGCCCGGTCCGAGGCGCGCCGCTCGGCGATGATGCGGTCGCAGACCTGGTAGAGCGCCTCGTGGACGGTGGCCGCCTTGCGGTTGGCGGGAGTGGGCCAGCCGCGGGGGACCTTGACCGGGGCGTAGCCGCGGCTCAGCACGTAGGCGGCGAGCTCGGGGAAGCTGCGCTCGACGATCTCCACGGCCGCGTCGACGTCCGTGCCGAAGAGGATGCGGGCGACGGCGCGCAGCGCGAGGCGGGTCATCTCGTGGAGGACGTCGACGGTTGCGGCCCCGCGGTCCCGCCACTCGCCGGTGAGGGTGGCGACCTCGGCGGCGACGGCCGCGGCGTAGCCGTCGACGCGGCGCTTGGTGAACAGGGGCTGGACGAGCCGGCGCTGGCGGAGGTAGTCCTCGTCCTGGCTGGTGAGGAGGCCGTTGCCGAAGGACTCCCGGATCTCCTGGTAGAAGGCGTTGTCCTTGCGGAAGTTGGCCGACTCGCCGGCGAGGACCTGCTGGGCCCCCTCGGCGGAGAAGACGCCGTAGACGTTGCCGCGGAGCCCGGGCGGGCCGGCGGTGATCCGGACGACGTCGCCGACTTCGCGCTGGGCGCGCAGGAAGGTGCCCAGCGCGTCGTTCTTGAGGTCGAACATGGAGCCGAGCAGCGGGTTTCCCGCGAGTACGGGTGCCTCGGCACCGGTGGTGGTGGCCATGATCGGTTCCCCCTTGATCGTCACTGGCCTGGTGATTGTTCCTCAGGAAGTAACGCACGGGTAGCCGGGCTCGAACAGCCGACCGGATCTGGCCTGTTGGCTCGAAGTCGACTGTCCTCGCACCCACCTGGCCGTTGTCGGTGGCGTCTGCGAGGCTCGCCCCATGGAACGTCCCGAGCTGACCCTGCAGCTGACCGTCGACTGCGCCGATCCCCAGCGGCTGGTGCCCTTCTGGGCGGACGCCCTGCGGTACGTCCCCGACCCCCCGCCCGCCGGGCACGCGACCTGGCGGGCGTACTGGGAGGCCGTGGGCGTCCCCGAGGAGGAGCTCGGCGAGGGCGCCGGGGAGCTCCCGGAGTCCATCGTCGACCCGAAGGGCGTGGGCCCCCGCGTCTGGTTCCAGCGCGTCCCGGAGCCCAAGACCGTCAAGAACCGCGTCCACCTCGACCTGAAGGTCGGCGGCGGCCGCGAGGTCCCCCTCGCCCTCCGCCGCACACGCGTGGACGGCGAGGTGGCCCGTCTGACGGCCCTGGGCGCCACCGTGCTGTACACGATGGACGAGCCCGACGGCATGGACTACTACGCGGTCGTCCTCCAGGACCCCGAGGAGAACGAGTTCTGCGTCGTCTGAACCCGCGCCTACTTGGCCAGCGCCCGGCTGATCACCATGCGCTGGATCTCGCTGGTGCCTTCGAAGATGGTGTAGATGGCGGCGTCGCGGTGCATCCGCTCGACCGGGTACTCACGGGTGTAGCCGTTGCCGCCGAGGATCTGGATGGCCTGGGCGGTGACCGACTTGGCGACCTCGCTGGCGTACAGCTTGGACATGGAGCCCTCGGCGGCCGTGAAGGGCTTGCCGGCGGTGGCCATCCAGGAGGCGCGCCAGACGAGGAGGCGGGCGGCGTCGATCCGGGTGGCCATGTCGGCGAGCTGGAAGGCGACGCCCTGGTTCTCGATGATCGGGCGGCCGAACTGGACGCGGGTCTTCGCGTAGTCGAGGGCGACCTCGTACGCGGCGCGGGCGGTGCCGACCGCCATCGCGCCGACGGCCGGACGGGAGGCCTCGAAGGTGGCCATGGCGGCGTTCTTGACCCGCTCTCCGCTCTTCGCCTTCTCACGGGCGCGGGCGAGGCGGTCGTCCAGCTTCTCCTTGCCGCCGAGGAGGCAGTGACCGGGCACGCGGACGTCCTCCAGGACGACCTCGGCGGTGTGGGATGCGCGGATGCCGTGCTTCTGGAACTTCTGGCCCTGGGACAGGCCGGGGGTGTTCGGCGGCACGATGAAGGAGGCGTGGCCCTTGGAGCCGAGCTCCGGGTCGACGACGGCGACGACGACGTGGACGTTGGCGATGCCGCCGTTGGTCGCCCAGGTCTTGGTGCCGTTGATGACCCACTCGTCCTTGGCCCCGTCGTAGACGGCCCTGGTGCGCATCGAGGCGACGTCCGAGCCGGCGTCGGGCTCGGAGGAGCAGAAGGCGGCGACCTTGACGTCGTTCGCGTCGCCGTACATCTGCGGGACCCAGGTGCCGATCTGCTCCTCGGTGCCGTTGGCGAGGACGCCGACGGCGGCGAGGCCGGTGCCGACGATGGAGAGGGCGATGCCGGCGTCGCCCCAGAACAGCTCCTCCATCGCCATCGGGATGCCGAGGCCGGTCGGGTCGAAGAACTGCTGGGCATAGAAGTCGAGCGAGTAGATGCCGAGCTTGGCGGCTTCCTGGATGATCGGCCAGGGAGTCTCCTCACGCTCGTCCCATTCGGCGGCCGCGGGGCGCATGACGTCGGCGGCGAAGCCGTGCAGCCAGTCGCGGACCTGCTTCTGGTCCTCGTTGAGTTCGAGCGTGAACTCGCCCATGTGCCCTCCCAGCGGTACGTTACTTGCGGTAACAGTAGTCTGTTACCGGTGGGTAGGGGCTGTCAACCAGCAGCGGAGCACTTCGGCCCGACCGGCACCGGATCCCGGCCGGGTGTTACGTTGCGACAGCCTCACGGAATCGCACGGGCGGGGAGACACGCTTATGGACATCGCACACCGGACCACCGACCGGCAGACGCCCGCCGAGCAGCGGCGCCGCGAACTGCTGGAGGCGGCGGACCGGGTGGTGCTCCGCGACGGCCCCAAGGCGTCCATGAACGCGATCGCGGCGGAGGCCGGCATCACCAAGCCGATCCTCTACCGCCACTTCGGCGACAAGGGGGGGCTCTACCGCGCCCTCGCCACCCGGCACACGGACGCGCTGCTCGCCTCCCTCCGGGCCTCGCTCGACGCCCCCGCCGACCGCCGCCGCCGCGTCGAGGCCACCCTCGACACCTATCTCGCCTCGATCGAGGCGATGCCCCAGGTCTACCGCTTCCTCATGCACCCGGCGGAGGAGTCGCACCAGGCCGAGCAGGGCTTCGACGTCGGCCGCCACTCGGCCCCGCTGCTGCGCCGCATGGGCGAGGAGCTCGGCCAGGTCATCGCCGAGCGCGTCGACCTCGGCCCCGCCGCCGAGGTCCAGGCCCGCATCTGGGGCCACGGCATCGTCGGCATGATGCACGCCGCCGGCGACTGGTGGCTCGGCGAACGCCCCTGCTCCCGAGCGGACCTGGTCAAGAGCCTGGCCGGCCTGCTGTGGGGCCGCCTGGCCGAAGCCGACGACCTCCCCGGCGGGCCCGGCTTCTGACCGCTCCGGCGGAGCCCGGCCGCCGGCCCGGCCGGGCTCCGTCCCGCGTTCCCGGAGCCGGCCGGGCCGGTCAGGCCTCCAGCACGGATGCCTTGCCGCCCCACGACTGCTTGCGGATCGTGCGCAGCAGACGTGACTTCCGCCACCCCGTCACGTGGTCGGCGTAGACCCCGCCGTCGAGGTGGTCGGTCTCGTGCTGGAGGCAGCGGGCGAAGAACCCCGTGCCCTCGATCCGCACAGGGGTGCCGTCGAGGCGTACGCCCTCCACCACCGCGCGGTCGTACCGGGGCGTCGGCGCCTCGAGGCCGGGCAGCGAGAGGCAGCCCTCCGGGCCCCTGATCACGTCGCCGTCCGCCTCGACCAGGCGCGGGTTCACCACATGGCCGAGGTGGCGGTTCTCCTCGTCGTCGGGGCAGTCGTACACGAAGACCCGGAGGCCCACGCCGACCTGGTTCGCCGCCAGGCCCACGCCGTGCGCCGCGTACATCGTGGCGAACATGTCCTCGACGAGCCGGGCCAGTTCGGGTCCGAAGTCGGTGACGGGCGCGCAGGGTGTGTGCAGCACGGGGTCGCCGAGGAGGGTCATCGCTCGGACGAGGCCGGAACTGCCGGGGATGGGCCGGTTTCGCATGGCCGTAAGGGTACGGTCCCTGTGACCTCCCGGTTTTCGGGCGGCTGCTCGACGGTGCCGCTGTTCGGGCTGCTGGCCGGATCTCGATAGGCTGAGCCCGGACCGACGCGAGGAGGAACAAGAACGATGTCAGGACACCCCGGTAATCCAGAGCCGCTGTCGCCGCGCGCCAAGCTGGCCGTGACGGCGGGCAAGGCCGCGGCCGCGGTGTCGCGTGCGGCGGGGCGCGGCAGTGGATCGGTGATCGGCGGCAAGGTGGCGCTGAGGCTCGACCCGGACCTGCTCGGGCGGCTCGCGCAGCATCTGGACGTCGTCCTGGTGTCGGCGACCAACGGCAAGACGACGACGACCCGGCTGATCGCGGAGGCCCTGCGGGCCGCCGGCCCCGTCGTCTCCAACGCCCTCGGCGCCAACATGCCCGCCGGCATCACCTCGGCGCTGGCCGGCGGCTCGGACTCCAAGTACGGCGTGATCGAGGTCGACGAGAAGTACCTCGCCGGCGTCGCCCGGGACACCACGCCCAAGGTGATCGCGCTGCTCAACCTCTCGCGCGACCAGCTCGACCGCGCCGCCGAGACCCGGATGCTCGCCGAGAAGTGGCGCGAGGGCCTCAACGGCACGAAGGCCATGGTCGTCGCCAACGCCGACGACCCGCTCATCGTGTGGGCCGCCTCCTCCTCCCCCAACGTGGTGTGGGTCGCCGCGGGCCAGGAGTGGAAGGACGACGCCTGGTCGTGCCCCGCCTGCGGCGGCGTGATGCAGCGCCCGGGCGACGACTGGTTCTGCGGCGAGTGCGGCTTCCGCCGTCCCGCGCCGAGCTGGGCGCTCAGCGGCGACCACGTCCTCGACCCGCACGGTTCGGCCTGGCCGATCCGCCTCCAGCTGCCCGGCCGCGCCAACAAGGCGAACGCCGCCACCTCGGCCGCCGTCGCCGCCGTCTTCGGCGTGCCGCCGCAGGTCGCGCTGGAGCGGATGTACCAGGTGCAGGCGGTCGCCGGACGCTACGACGTGGTCTCCTTCCAGAACCGCGACCTGCGTCTGCTGCTCGCGAAGAACCCGGCCGGCTGGCTCGAAACGTTTTCCCTCATCGACGGGCCGCCGGCCCCGGTGATCCTCTCCGTCAACGCGCGCGGCGCCGACGGCACGGACACCTCCTGGCTGTGGGACGTGGACTACGGCCGGCTCGCCGGCCACCCGATCATGGTGATCGGCGACCGCCGGCTCGACCTGGCGGTCCGTCTGGAGGTCGCGGGTGTCGACTTCCGCGTCTGCGACACGCTGGACGAGGCCGTCACGATGGCCCCGCCCGGGCAGATCGAGCTGATCGCCAACTACACCGCGTTCCAGGACGTCCGCCGCCGCGTCGGCAACTGACCCGTAGAGGACTTGCAGCATGAGTGACAGCAGCCTGCGCCTGGTCTGGGTCTACCCGGACCTGCTCAGCACCTACGGCGACCAGGGCAACGTCCTCGTCGTCCAGCGCCGCGCCGAGCAGCGCGGTCTCCACGTCGAGCGCGTCGACGTCCGCAGCGACCAGCCCGTCCCGACCTCCGGCGACATCTACCTGATCGGCGGTGGCGAGGACCGTCCGCAGCGGCTCGCGGCCGAGCGCCTCCTCCGCGACGGCGGCCTGTCGCGGGCCGCCTCCAACGGCGCGATCATCTTCTCGGTCTGCGCCGGCTACCAGATCCTGGGCCACGAGTTCATCAACGACGTCGGCGAGCGGCAGCCCGGTCTCGGCCTGCTCGACGTGACCACGACCCGCGGCGAGGGCGCCCGCTGCGTCGGCGACGTCCTCGCGGACATCGACCCGCGCCTCGGCCTCCCCCAGCTGACGGGCTTCGAGAACCACCAGGGCATCACCCACCTCGGCCCGACGGCCCGGCCGTTCGCCCGGACCGTCTTCGGCAACGGCAACGGCACCGGTGACGGCACCGAGGGCGCGTACAACGACACCGTCTTCGGCACGTACATGCACGGCCCCGTCATGGCCAGGAACCCGCAGATCGCGGACCTGCTCCTGAAGCTGGCCCTCGACGTGAACGCGCTGCCGCCGACCGACGACCGCTGGTACGAGGCGCTGCGCGCCGAGCGCATCGCGGCGGCGACCCAGCCCGCCTGAGTCACCGCGAGCGCCGCACGCGGTCCCTCGTACGAAGGTACGTTGTCCACTGTGCGGACATCCGGTTCGGCCCCGCCACCCTGCGGCGATAGGGTGGCGGGGATCCAGCCGGACGACGTGGTCCGGGAGTCGGCCCACGTTGCAAAGGTTTTTGGGCTATGCGCATTGGCGTGCTCACCTCCGGCGGAGACTGCCCCGGTCTGAACGCTGTCATCCGTTCCGTCGTGCACCGCGCCGTCGTCGACCACGGCGACGAGGTCATCGGCTTCCACGACGGGTGGAGGGGTCTCCTGGAGTGCGACTACCGGAAGCTCGACCTCGACGCGGTCGGCGGCATCCTGGCCCGGGGCGGCACCATCCTCGGCTCCTCGCGGGTCCAGCCCGCCCACCTGGTCGGCGGCGTCGAGCGCGCCAAGGGCCACGTCGCGGACCTGGGGCTCGACGCGATCATCCCGATCGGCGGCGAGGGCACCCTGAAGGCGGCGAACCTGCTCTCCGAGGCCGGTCTCCCGATCGTCGGCGTCCCGAAGACGATCGACAACGACATCGCCTCCACCGACGTCACCTTCGGCTTCGACACCGCCGTCACCGTGGCCACCGAGGCCCTCGACCGGCTGAAGACCACCGCCGAGTCGCACCAGCGGGTCCTCGTCGTCGAGGTCATGGGCCGCCACACCGGCTGGATAGCGCTGCACTCCGGCATGGCCGCCGGCGCACACGCCGTGGTCGTCCCCGAGCGCCCCTTCGACATCGACCAGCTGACCGCCCGGGTCGGCGAGCGCTTCGAGGCCGGCAAGCGGTTCGCGATCGTGGTCGTCGCCGAGGGCGCGAAGCCGGCCGAGGGGTCGATGGACTTCAAGACCGCCGGCACCGACATCTACGGGCACGAGCGTTTCACCGGCATCGCCAACCAGCTCTCCGCCGAGCTGGAGCGCCGCCTCGGCAAGGAGGCCCGTCCCGTCATCCTGGGCCACGTCCAGCGCGGCGGCACCCCCACCGCGTACGACCGCGTCCTCGCCACCCGCTTCGGCTGGCACGCGGTCGAGGCGGCGCACCGCGGCGAGTTCGGCATGCTGACCGCGCTGCGCGGCACCGAGATCACGATGGTTCCGCTGGCCCAGGCCGTGGAGACCCTCAAGACGGTCCCGGCCGACCGGTACGCCGAGGCCGAGTGCGTGCTCTGACCGACGCCACCGCGTGACACCCGCCCCCGGTCGCGAGCGCGACCGGGGGCGGTTCTAGTCTGGTGCGGACAACAAGCGCGAATCGGGCTCCAGGAGTGCACACGATGGATCACAGCGGGCACGGCATGACCACGGACATGCCGCCGTTCACGCTGGGACGGGGCCTGGAGTTCTCTCCCGACCTCTTCTTCCTGATCGGCTGCCTCACGGCGCTCGGTCTGTACGGCTGGGCGGTGGCGCGACTGCGGCGGCGCGGGGACGCCTGGCCGGTGAGCCGGACCGTGTTCTTCGTGGTCGGCGTGCTGACCGTCGCCCTGGTGATGTGCACCAAGCTCAACGACTACGGCATGGTCATGTTCAGTGTGCACATGGTGCAGCACATGGTCATCTCCATGCTGTCGCCGATCCTGCTGCTGCTCGGCGCGCCGGTGACGCTCGCGCTGCGCGCGCTGCCGGTGGCCGGCCGCGGCTCGCTCGGGCCGCGCGAGCTGCTCCTGAAGCTGCTGCACAGCCGGTACATGAAGGTCATCACCCACCCGGCGTTCACCATCTCCATGTTCATCGCGAGCCTGTACGGGCTGTACTTCTCGCCGCTCTTCGACTTCCTGATGGGTTCGAAGGCCGGGCACATCGGCATGATGGTGCACTTCCTGATGGTGGGCCTGGTCTTCTTCTGGCCGATCATGGGCGTCGACCCGGGCCCGCACCGGCCGGGCTACGTGATGCGGATGCTGGAGCTGTTCGCGGGCATGCCGTTCCACGCGTTCTTCGGCATCGCGATGATGATGGCGTCCGAGCCGCTGGTGGAGGCGTACAGGAACCCGTCGGCCTCGCTCGGCATCGACGCGCTCACCGACCAGAACGCGGCCGGCGGCATCGCCTGGGCGTTCAGCGAGATCCCGTCGGTGATCGTCCTGATCGCCCTGGTCTACCAGTGGTACCACTCCGAGCAGCGCCAGGCCGTCCGCAAGGACCGGGCGGCCGACCGCGACGGGGACAAGGAGCTGGAGGCGTACAACGCCTACCTGGCCTCCCTCCGGAGTCGCTGACCCCGTCCCCGACTCCCCCGCGGACCGCTTCCGGGTCCGGTGCCGTCTCCGGCGCCGGACCCGGTTCGCGTTTGCGGCGCGGGACCGGTTCGCGTTGTGCGTTTTCCGGCGCGGGCGCGTTTCGCGTCGCCGGCGCGGGACCGGTTCGCGGCCCGGCGCACGCCGGCGTGTCCGGGGAGTAGCGCGCGCCCCGCCCGCGGGGTCACGATGGCGGGGAAGGCTTCCAGGCCCGGATCGGGAGGAGGCGGATCGATGACCGGTCCCACGAAGACGATGGCGGTGCTCACCTGCGCGGCGCTGGTGCTCACGACGGCCTACACGGTGGCGCTCGGCAGCAGCGGCTGGCTCTGGTTCGGCGTGGTGGTGCTGGTCATCGCCACGATCGGGATGGCCGCGTCGGACAGCACGGTGCCGACCGCACCGAGCCCCCGCCCACCGGGACGTCCCGGCCCGACATCTCCCTAGGCGCGCGGGGCGAGCAGCACCCAGACCTGGCCGGGGGCGAAGGCGAGCGGGGCGCCGGACGGGGTGGTGAAGGTGGTGCCCGAGGCCGTCGTGGGGCGCAACCAGCGGGCCTCGTGGGCGCGGCCGTCGCGCAGGACGAGTGCGGTGCCGCTGCCGACGGTCTCGCTGTACGGCGAGACCGCGCCGAACCGGTCGTGGAAGCGGGACGGACGGACGGTGACGCGCTGGACGACGACCGTGACGGGCTCGACGGGTCCGGTGTCGGTGGCGCGGGCCTCCCGGCCGTCCATGGCCACCCGCCAGGCGCGGTCGGCGGCGGACCAGGTGAAGGTGTAGCGCGCCGCCGGGTAGCGGACGGTCGACGACTCGACCGGGGTGCCGCCGGACGGCGCGGGCCCGAAGCGGAACCCGATGTCCCGGGCGTCGTCGGCGCCCGGAGCGGCGGCGAGGGCGCGGCCGGGGCGCAGGTACAGGTTGTGCGGGGCGGGGCGGTCCGCTGAGCGCCGGAAGGCCTGGGGTGCGCTGCCCTCCGTGACGAGGTCGAGGGGCGCGGCCCGCAGGAGGGGGTTCAGGGCGGACTGGGCGCCGGAGTAGGCGAGGGCGGGCCGGCCGAAGTCGCCCAGCAGCGCTATGTCGGACTCGCGGGCGCTGCGGACGGGGCCGGTGAGGTCGGGAAGGCGGGAGGAGTAGACGGCCAGGAGCCGGGTGACACCGCCTTCGACCTGTTCGACGTAGACGAGGTCGGCGGCGCCCAGGCCCGTGTGGGGGCGTGCCGCGGGCACGTTGTCGAGCTTCACGGCGAGGACGGGCGCGGGGCGCGCGGGCAGCCCGGTGAACGGCGAGCGACCGGTCGGCGCGGCGGACGTCGTGGCGGGCGCGGGCGTCGGCACCGGGCTCGGCTCCGGCGGGCCCGAGTCGGAGCAGCCGTACAGCCCGGCCGCCGTCACCGCGCACAGCAGCGCCGTGAGGGCGCGGCCGGGGCGCCCGGCTCCGCGCTCGCCTCTCATGGTGACGCTCCCCCACCAGTGGACCACGGGCCCGCGCGCGGATACAACGGGCTTGACGACGACGAACGGGGGTCACGGGTGTTCTACCACCTGATGAAGCACGTACTGCTCGGACCGCTCCTCAAGCTGCTGTTCCGGCCGCGGATCGAGGGACTCGAACACGTCCCGGAGAAGGGCGCGGCGATCATCGCGGGCAATCACCTCTCCTTCTCCGACCACTTCCTGATGCCGGCAGTGCTCGACCGGCGCATCACCTTCCTCGCCAAGCAGGAGTACTTCACCGGTCCGGGACTCAAGGGGCGGCTGACGGCCGCGTTCTTCCGGGCGGCCGGGCAGATCCCGGTGGACCGGTCGGGGAAGGAGGCCGGCCAGGCGGCGATCCGCGAGGGTCTCGGCGTCCTGGCGAAGGGCGAGCTGCTCGGTATCTACCCGGAGGGGACCCGCTCGCACGACGGGCGGCTCTACAAGGGGAAGGTGGGGGTGGCGGTGATGGCGCTGACCGCCGGTGTGCCGGTGGTGCCGTGCGCGATGGTCGGCACGTTCGAGATCCAGCCGCCGGGGAAGGTCGTGCCGCGGATCCGCCGGGTGACCATCCGGTTCGGGGCGCCGCTGGACTTCTCCCGCTTCGCCGGCTCGGCGGACGAGCGGGCGGTGGTCCGGGCGGTGACGGACGAGATCATGTACGAGATCCTGCGGCTCTCGGGGCAGGAGTACGTCGACGACTACGCGGCGGTGGTGAAGGCCGCGGAGGCCGCGGAGGCCGCGGACGGCACAGCCCCGCGAAAGTTCCCCCGCCGGGAACGCTGAGGGCGGATCCGCGCACGGCGCAATCCCTTGGGCCCCGGGTCCCCGCGCGTCTAGCGTCACGCCCATGACCAAGGGAAACGCGTTCGTGCTGGGTGCGTCGGGACAGGTGGGGCGGGCGGCCGTGAGGGCCCTCGCCGCGGACGGCTGGGAGGTGACGGCCGCCTCGCGGGGCGGCGGCAGGGACGCGAGGTGGCCCGACGGGGTCAGGACGGCGCGGCTCGACCGGACCGAGGAGGGGGCGCTCGCGGCGGCGCTCGGCGACGGCTGTGACGTACTCGTGGACATCGTCGCCTACGACGGCGCGCACGGGCGGCAGTTGACCGGGCTCGCGGGCCGGATCGGTTCGGCGGTCGTGGTGTCGAGCGGCGCGGTCTACGAGGACGACCGGGGTCGCAGCTTCGACACCCAGGACCGGCCGGACGGCTTCCCCGCGTTTCCGGTGCCGGTCGCGGAGGACTGGCGGACGGTCGCGCCCGGCGACAGCACGTACGGCACGCGGAAGGTGGCCCTGGAGCGGGAGTTGCTCGCCGCGGGCGACGCGCTGCCGGCGACGCTGTTGCGGGCGGGCGCCATCCACGGGCCGTACTGCCCGGGGCCGCGCGAGTTGTGGTTCGTGAAGCGGGCGCTCGACGGGCGTCCGGTGCGCCCGCTGTCGTACGGCGGTGCCTCGCGGTTCCACCCGGTCCACGTGGACAACCTCGCGGAGCTCGTCCGGCTCGCCGCGGCGAGGCCGGGCAGCCGGGTGCTGAACGGCGCCGACCCCGAGGCGCCGACGGTGGCCGAGATCGGGACCGCGATCGACGCGGTCATGGGGGTGGAGAGCGAGACCGTGCTGATCGAAGGCGCGCCGCCGGAGGGCCTCGTCGGGCTCACGCCGTGGACCGCGGAGCACCCCGTCGTCTACGACATGACGGCCGCCGAGCGGGAGTTGGGGTACCGGCCGGTGGTGTCGTACGCCGCGTCGCTGCCGGAGACGGTCGAGTGGCTCACCTCTCACCTGGCGGACCGGGACTGGCGCGAGGCGTTCCCCGGCCTCGCGCGGTACGGGCTGGACTTCTTCGACTACGCGGCGGAGGACGCCTGGCTGGCGTCCTCGGCCCGGTAGCGGGGACGACGGGGGGCGCCCCGGGCCCAGCGGGGACGACCGGGGCGTCCCGGGCTCGGCCGGCGGGGACGGCCGAGGCGTCCCGGGCTTGGCCGGCGGGGACGGCCGGGGGCCTCGGGTGGGTGGCCGGACGACGAAAGGGGCGGCCGTCGGGCGGCCGCCCCTTCCTCATGCCGCTGTGCCGGGTGTTACGGCTGCGGGGTGGCGTGCGGGGCGCACGTCTGGTCCGTGGCGTCGAGCCTGCCGGTCAGCAGGTAGTCCTCGACCTTGGGGTTCAGGCACGGGTTGACCAGGCTGGTGATGCCGTGCGAGCCGGCGTCCTTCTCCGTGATCAGGCGCGAGCCCTTGAAGCGCTTGTGGAGCTCGACGGCGCCCTCGTACGGGGTGGCGGCGTCGCGCTCGGACTGGGTGATGAGCACGGGCGGCAGGCCCTTGTTCGTCTTCACCACGGTCGGGCGCTGGCGCGGCGCGGACCAGGTCGCGCAGGGCAGGTTCATCCACGCGTTGGCCCAGGTCATGAACGGGTACTGCTCGTGGAGGCGGGAGTTGTCGCGGTCCCACTTCTTCCAGCTGGTCGGCCACGGGGCGTCGGCGCACTCGACCGCGGTGTAGACGGCGTTGCCGTTCTCCGAGGCGATGTTGCCGGCGGTGTCCGTGAGGTCCGCGGCGGCGTTGTCGATCAGCGGCTGCGGGTCGCCCGCGGCGTACGCGCTCCACGCCTCGGCCACCGGGGCCCACATGGAGTCGTAGTACGGGGCGTTCTGGAAGAAGCCGATGAGCTCGGCGGGGCCGACCTTGCCGCCGAGGGGCGCCTTCTTGGCGTCGGCGCGCAGGGTGTCCCACTGCCGGCGGACCTCGTCGAGGGTGTCGCCGAGGTGGTAGGTGGCGTCGTGCTGGGCGACCCAGGTCATCCAGTCCGTGAGCCGGCCCTCGAAGGCGATGTCCTGGCCGAGGTTGGCCTCGTACCAGATGTTGCGCGTCGAGGGGTTCACGACGCTGTCCAGGACCATGCGGCGGACGTGCGTCGGGAACAGGGTGCCGTAGACCGCGCCCAGGTAGGTGCCGTACGAGACGCCGACGAAGTTCAGCTTCTTCTCGCCGAGGGCGGCACGGATGACGTCGAGGTCACGCGCGGTGTTCGGCGTGGTCATGAAGGGCAGCATGTCGCCGCTCTTCTCGGCGCAGCCCTTGGCGTACTCGGCGGCGAGCTTGCGCTGCGCCAGCTTGTCGGCCTCGCTGTCGGGGACCGGGTCGAGCTTGGGGCCCTTGACGAACTCGGTCGGGTCGACACAGGAGATGGGGGCCGAGTGGCCGACACCGCGCGGGTCGAAGCCCACGAAGTCGTAGGCCTTGGCGGCGCCCGCCCAGATCTTGTTCTTGGTGGTGACCCGGCGCGGGAAGCGGAGGCCGGAGCCGCCGGGGCCGCCCGGGTTGTAGAGCAGGGCGCCCTGGCGCTCGGCGGGGGTGCCGGTGGCGTTGATGCGGTCGACCGCGATCTTGATCTTCTTGCCGTTGGGCTTGGCGTAGTCGACGGGGACGGTGACCCAGCCGCACTGGATCGGCTTCTCCAGGCCCCAGTCGGCGGGGCAGTCCTGCCAGTCGATGCCCGCCTGGGCCGCACGCGCGGCGGCGACGGCGACGCCGATCGACTCCGCGTCGCGCAGGTGCCGGCTGTCGGCGTTCGCGGACGGGGCGGCGATCGCTCCCGCGACCAGCGTGCCCGCTATCAGCGTGCCGGCCGAGCCGAGCATGGCTGTACGTCTCAAAGGTCCTCCCCCAGGGTGGGCGCCGCCCCCGTGGCGGCGCCGCGTATCGGGTTGTCCGCCGGATCCTTTCGTCCCTGGGGCACACCACGAAAGACCGAACGTGTGTTTCTTTGCCGAACCAATAACCGGAGAGGTGCGTACCGCTGAGCGGTACAGGTGCGGAGCCGACCACAAGGACCGGAAACTGTCCGTCTATTCACCGAAATGCTCAGACAGGTCCTAGTTCGGTCAGGGCTGAGTCGAGCAGCCGGCGGAGCACCAGGGCGTCCGGAGCGACGGCCGTGACGAGGGCCGCGGGCCCGGCGAGCGGGGTGACCACCGCGTGTTCACCGATCGGCCGGGCATCCACCGGCTTCACGGCGAACGCGGGATCGACGACCAGGAGTTGACCGACCGCGCGGTGGCCGCCCAGGACCGCCCCGCCGTCCCAGCCGGCGGGAGCGCCCGGACCGAAGGCCAGCTCCTGGTCGAGCAGCGGCCGTCCGCCGCGGCGGACGGTGAGCCGGGTGACGAGCGTGCCGGGCGGTTCGCCGTGCCGGCCGAGGATCTGCTCCTCCCGCAGGACGAGCCGGGCCGTGGGGGCGAGTTCGACCGTCGTCCGCATCCGCAGGTCCGAGCCGTGAACGGAGACCAGCTGCTCGGGCAGCCAGCGGAGCACGCCCTCCTCGCCGACGGAGATCCGGACGTCGTACACGGCGGCCTCGGCGCTCCGGCCCGGCAGGGCGAGGGTGGCGGCGGCGGCGTCGACCAGGAGCCGTGCCCCGTCGCGCACCTCGGTCTCGATGGCGAGCCGGTCACCGCCGAGCGGGGCGCTCATCGCCCCGACGACGGTGACCCGGGTGTACGGCCCCGCGGCCCGGGTGCGGCGCAGGGCGAGCGGCCCGTCGCCGACGAGGAGCGGCAGCCCTCCGTCGGCACCGGCGGCGATCCGGGCGGTGGCGCGCAGGCTCACGCGGTCCAGGCTCCGAGTCGGGCCCGGACCCAGTCGGCGACGGGGCCGATGCCGTTCTCGGCGCGCAACGAGGTGAAGGCGACGGGGAGTTCACCCCGTTGCTCGGCGGCGTCGCGGGCCATCCGCTCCAGGTCGGAGCCGACGTGCGGGGCGAGGTCGGTCTTGTTGATCACGAGGAGGTCGGCGGTGGTGACGCCGGGACCGCCCTTGCGCGGGATGTCGTCGCCGCCGGCCACGTCGATGACGAAGATCTGGGCGTCGACGAGCCCCTTGGAGAAGGTGGCGGTCAGGTTGTCGCCGCCGGACTCGACGAGGATCAGGTCGAGCGGGCCGACGGCGTCCTCCAGCTCCTCGACGGCTTCGAGGTTGGCGGAGATGTCGTCGCGGATCGCCGTGTGCGGGCAGGCTCCGGTCTCCACCGCCCGGATCCGCTCCGGGGGCAGGACGGCGTTGCGCAGCAGGAACTCGGCGTCCTCACGGGTGTAGATGTCGTTGGTGACGACGGCGAGGGAGAGCGCGTCGCGCAGCACCCGGCACAGGGCGGCGACCGTCGCGGTCTTGCCGGAGCCGACGGGGCCGCCGAGCCCGATGCGCAGGGCACGGCGGGTGCCGTCGGGACGGTGGGCGTCGGCGGAGACGGCGCCGTGGTGAGTGTGGCCGTGGTCGAGGTGCATGGGTCGGCTCCGGTCGGTCGGGGGCGGGGTGCGGCGGTCAGGACGCGAAGAGGCGGACGGGCCAGGCCGCGTGCTGTTCGGCGGTGAGGTCGAGCAGGGGCGCGGACGCGGCGGGCAGCGCGTCGACGCCCTGCCGGGCGGCGGCGGCCGCGCGCTCCGCGACCCGGTCCGTCTCGGGTGCGAGGCGGGCGAGGATGGCGGTGGCCTGGTAGGGGTCGAGGCCGAGGAGGCGTACGACGGCGGTCGCCGGTCCGCCGACCGTCTCGTACGCGACGCAGTGCGCGGCGTCCTCGGGTCCGAGGCCGGCGGCCCGGGCGGCGGCGCCGAGGACGACGGGCTGGTGCGCGCCGCGCGGGAAGGCGGCGGCGAGCGCGTCGAGTTCGGGACACGGCCAGGTGGCGCGCGCGGCCCGCATCATCTGGCGGCCGAGTCTGCGGGCGGCTGAGCGCAGGGCGGCCGAGGGGGTGCGGGCGTCGGCGGCCGCGTCGAGTTCGTGCGGGTCGAGGCCGTGTGCGGCCGCGGCGGCGAGGGCGGCCGAGGTGAGGCCCGTGGTGTGCAGCCGTCCCCGGCAGAAGGACTCCAGCCCGGCGGCGTCCGTGATGCGGCCTGCGCGCACGGCGGCCTCGGCGCCGCCGGAGTGGGCGTGCCCGCCGGCGGGGAACCGCCCGTCGGCGAGCACGAGGAGGGCCGAGCGTGACATCAGAAGAGGAAGTAACGCTGGGCCATGGGCAGTTCGACGGCCGGGGCCGGCTCGACCGCCTCGCCGTCGATGGTCACCGAGAAGGTGTCGGCATCGACCTCGACGCGGGGCAGGGCGTCGTTCTCGCGCATGTCGGCCTTGGTGACCCGCCGGGTGGAACCGATGGCGGTGAACTCCTTGTGCAGTCCGAGCTTCCGGGGCAGGTCGTCCTCGATCGCCGCCCGGGCCACGAAGTTGACGGAGCCGGCCGCGGCGGCACGTCCGAGCGCGCCGAACATCGGGCGGGGCAGGACCGGCTGGGGCGTCGGGATGGAGGCGTTGGCGTCGCCCATCTGCGCGTACGCGATCTGGCCGCCCTTGACGACGACGAGCGGCTTCACTCCGAAGAAGGCCGGCTCCCACAGCACGAGGTCGGCGAGCTTGCCGGGCTCGACCGAACCGATCAGGTGGTCCATGCCCTGGGCCACGGCGGGGTTGATCGTGTACTTGGCGACGTACCGGCGGGCCCGGTGGTTGTCGGCGCGGCCGTCGCCGGGCAGGGCACCGCGCCGCTTCTTCATGACGTGGGCGGTCTGCCAGGTCCGCATGATCACCTCACCGATCCGTCCCATGGCCTGGGAGTCGGAGGAGATGATCGAGATGGCGCCCAGGTCGTGGAGGATGTCCTCGGCGGCGATGGTCGAGGGCCGGATGCGGGACTCCGCGAAGGCGAGGTCCTCGGGCACCGCGGGGTTGAGGTGGTGGCAGACCATCAGCATGTCGAGGTGTTCGTCGATGGTGTTGACGGTGTGCGGCCGGGTCGGGTTGGTCGAACTCGGCAGGACGTACGGCTCGGAGACGACGGTGATGATGTCGGGGGCGTGCCCGCCGCCGGCGCCCTCCGTGTGGTACGCGTGGACGGTGCGGCCCGCGATGGCGGCGAGGGTGTCGCCGACGAAGCCGGCCTCGTTCAGGGTGTCGGTGTGGATGGCGAGTTGGGCGCCGGTCTCCTCGCAGACCCCCAGGCAGGCGTCGATGACGGCGGGGGTTGCTCCCCAGTCCTCGTGGATCTTGAACCCGAGTGCGCCGCCGCGCAGTTGGGAGTGCATGGCCTCCCGGGACATCGTGTTGCCCTTGCCGAGCAGGCCGATGTTGACGGGGAAGGTGTCCAGGGCCTCGAACATCCGGGCCGTGTGCCAGGGGCCGGGTGTGATCGTGGTCGCCTTGGTGCCCTCGGCCGGTCCGGTGCCGCCGCCGACGAGGGTGGTGACGCCGGTGGCGAGGGCCTGCTCGACGACCGTCGGCGAGATGAAGTGGACGTGGGCGTCGACGGCTCCGGCGGTGACGATCCGCCCGTTGCCGACGATGATCTCGGTCTCGGGGCCGATGACGAGGTCGGGGTGGACGCCGTCCATGGTGTCGGGGTTGCCGGCCTTGCCGAGGGCGGTGATCCGGCCGTCCCTGATGCCGATGTCGGCCTTGACGACACCCCAGTGGTCGACGACCACCGCGCCGGTGATCACGGTGTCGGGAGCGCCTTCGGCGCGGGTGGTCCGCGCCTGGCCCATCGATTCGCGGACGACCTTGCCGCCGCCGAAGACGGCCTCCTCGCCCGCGCGGCCGGGACCTCCGCAGCGGTCCTCCTCGATCTCGACGAGGAGGTCGGTGTCGGCGAGGCGGATGCGGTCGCCGGTCGTGGGGCCGAACAGGTCCGCGTACACGGCGCGGTGGAGGTCAGGCACGGTCGCCGTCCTTGTGCTGCACGGTGGCGTCGAGGGGGCCGGCGGTCTCGCCGCGCAGACCGGGCACGATCCGGCGGCCGGCCAGGGGCACGAGCTCGACCTCGACGGGGATGCCGGGTTCGAAGCGGACGGCGGTCCCGGCGGCGATGTTCAGCCGCCGGCCGTGCGCGGCGGCGCGGTCGAACGCGAGGCCGGGGTTGACCTCGGCGAAGTGGTAGTGGGAGCCGACCTGGACGGGCCGGTCGGCGGCGTTGAGCACGGTGAGGCGGGTGACGGGACGGCCCTCGTTCAGGGTCACGGGCCCGTCCCCGTACAGGATCTCTCCGGGAATCATCCGCGGCCGCCCGTCAGACGATGGGGTCGTGGACGGTGACGAGCTTGGTGCCGTCCGGGAAGGTGGCCTCGACCTGGACGTCGTGGATCATCTCCGGGATGCCGTCCATGACGTCGTCGCGGGTGAGCACCTTGCGTCCGGAGGCCATCAGCTCCGCGACGGTCCGGCCGTCCCTGGCGCCCTCCAGGATGTGGGAGGTCAGGAGCGCGACGGCCTCGGGGTGGTTGAGGCGGACGCCCCTGGCCCTGCGCTTCTCGGCCACGTCGGCCGCCACATGTATGAGCAGGCGTTCCTGCTCGTGCGGGCTGAGTTGCACTCTTCCACCTCACAGTCGTCGACCGGGACGACGCCCGGACAGCTGCGGACCCTACCGACCGTCAACACGGTGTTGAACCGGGGAGATGCGGTGGACGGCCAGAGATTGCACGTTAGGGCGGAAGTTTTTCCGGCTCGTTAACTGCGGCTTTGCGTTTCCATGATCATCCGACCGGACGGGCGCCCCGAGGTGTTCACTCGGCCTCGATTCTTCACACCCCTCGCGCCGCCACGTCCCGCGCCGACGTCCACACCTCTCGCTCTTGCTCTCGCTCTCGCGACGACACGCTTCATGCCGGGACTTACGACTCCGCGACGCCACGCCCCCTGCCGGGACTCACACCTCCCCCGACGGCACGTCCCGCGCCGGGGGCGCGTCCAGGGGGACGGACATGGACATGAGGCCGCGCAGGCCGTCCTCCAGGACCTCGACGTCCACGTCGCCGAAGAGCGCCTGCTGGGCGATGAATCCCTGGGCGGTCGCGATGAGGGTGCGGGCCACGTGGTCGGCCGGGACGTCGGCGTGCAGCAGCCCGCTCTCGCGGTAGGCGTTCACGAGCGCGGTCCAGGCGCCCCGCATGCCGTCGTAGCCGTCCGCGAGCGTCTCGGCCAGCTGCTGGTTGCGCAGGGTCTCCGTCCACACCTGGATGATCAGGCGCGCGAAGGCCTGCCGGTCGGCGCCCTTGATCCGCTCTTCCAGGAAGAGCCGCAGCACCGCCCCGAGGAGGACGTCGGGGGTGGGCGGCGGGGTGGCGCGGGACGCCTCCTCGAAAGCCCCCCGGATCGCCGTGAAGGCCTCGGTCGCGATGGCCGCGATCAGCTCCTCCTTGCCGCGGAAGTAGCGGTAGACCGCGCCGGCGGACAGCCCGACCTCGGCGAGCACGTCCTGCATGGACGTGGCGTGGAAGCCGGTACGGGCGAAGCAGCGCGCGGCGCCGTCGAGAATCTGCCGCCGCCGGGCGTCGAGGTGTTCCTGGGAGACACGAGCCATGCCCCGAAACCTAAAACGAATATTCATTCTTGACAACCGCCCGAGGCCGCCGCACAGTGACGGACGTAAAACGAACGATCCTTCTCTTTGAATCGAGACCCCCATGCCCCCCGCCACCGCCCCCTCAGCCACCACGGGGCGCAGGACCCTCGCGGTGCTCGTGCTGATACCCACCGTCGCGGCCCTGGCCCTGTGGATCTTCGCCTGGCCGGCCGCCCGGCTCGCACCGCGCGACCTGCCGATCGGCGTCGCCGGGCCCGCCATCGCGGCCGATGCCGTGGAGCGGGAGCTCGGCCGGCACGAGGGCGCCTTCGAGGTCCACCGTTACGAGGACGCCGACACCGCCCGGTCGGCCGTCGAGGACCGCGAGGTGTACGGCGCCGTGGTCGTCACTCCCGGCGGCACGAGGCTCCTGACCGCTTCGGCGGGCAGCCCTGTCGTGGCCGGACTCCTTCGGGAGGCGGTGGCCGCGCAGGCGCCGGCGGACGCCCCGGTCCAGGTCACCGACGTGGTCGCCGCTCCTGCGGAGGACCCGCGCGGCGCCGCCTTCGGGGCGAGCCTGCTGCCGCTCGCCCTCGTCGGGGCGGCCACCGGGGTCGCCACCGTCCTGCTCGGCCTGCGCGGGTCCCGGGCGGTCGGCACCCTGGTGGGCGCCGCCGCGCTCGCCGGGATGGTGGGCGCGGCGCTCGCCGACAGCTGGCTCGGCGTGCTGGCCGGCGACTGGTGGGCCGAGGCAGGGGTGCTCGGCCTGACGGTGCTCGCGATCGGGGCGACCTTCGCGGGACTCGCGACACTGCTCGGCAAGCCCGGCTTCGGCCTGTCGGCCGTGCTGACGATCCTCCTCGGCAACGCGTTCTCGGGCATGTCCAGCGCGCCGGAGATGCTGCCCGGCGGCGTCGGCACGCTCGGCCAGTGGCTGCCGCCGGGCGCCGGGGGTTCGGCGCTCCGCTCGGTGTCCGCCTTCGACGGGGCGGCGGCCGGTGGACCGCTGCTCGTCCTCTCCCTCTGGGCGGCGGCGGGCCTGGCCGCCACCTGGTTCGGCGCCCGCCGGGGCCGGGTCGCGACCCCCTCCGCACCGGCGACGGCGCCGGCGCTCGCGGGCTGAGGCCGGCGCTCGCGGGCCGAGCCCCGCCCGGCGAAAGGCCGCGTGCCCCCGACCGTGACGGTCGGGGGCACGCGGCCTTCTCGCGGCGTTCCTCAGGAAGCGCCGGGGTCGCGGTGGTGCGCGGCGATGCCGAAGCGGCGCTGTTCGCCGGGAGCGGAGTCGACCGGGTGGAGGCCGGAGACCGAACGGACCACCTGCTCGTCGGCGGGCTTCTCCGCCGCCTCGAGTTCCTCCAGGTCAGCGGCCGAGACGAGGGCGACCAGCGGCTTTCCGTGGCGGGTGACGACGACGCGCTCACCGCCGTACACCACGCGGTTGATGAGGTCGGCGAGCTCGGCCCGGGCTTGCGTCACCGGGATCTCGTAGGTCATGCTCCTCATCTTACGGCCTGTACATCCTGTACATTTTTTACAGATGGAGGTGCCCGTCATGGACGCCCGCCACATCCTGCCCGAGTTCACCGAGCGGACCGGCTTCGGAACCCGCACCCTCGACCCGTACTCCAAGCTCCTCGAGTCCCGGATCGTCTTCCTCGGCACGCCCATCGACGAGACCTCCGCCAACGACGTCATCGCCCAGCTCCTGCACCTCGACCACGCGGCTCCCGGCCAGGACATCTCGCTGTACATCAACTCCCCCGGCGGGTCGATCAGTGCGATGACCGCGATCTACGACACGATGCGGACGCTCGCCTGCGACGTGGAGACCACCTGCCTCGGGCAGGCCGTGTTCACCGCCGCCGTGCTCCTCGCCGCCGGCACCCCGGGCAAGCGCATGATGCTGCCCGGCGCCCGGATCACGCTCGAACAGCCCGCCCTGGACGAGCCGCTGCGGGGGCAGCCGAGCGACCTCGACCTCCAGGCCCGCGAACTGCTCCGGCTGCGGGCCCTGGTGGCCGGGATGCTCACCGAACACACGGGCCGGAGCAGGGAGCGGATCGACGCCGACATCGATCGCCTGACGGTCCTCGACGCGTCGGCGGCCGTCGCGTACGGACTGGTCGACCACGTCCTCACGAACCGGCGGGCGTCCGCCGGCGGCACGGCGCGGTGAGGGGCCGTGGTCCCGGAACTGCCGCCGCTGCCGGCCCTGACCCGCGCCGAGGGTGATTTCGTCGACGCGTACCTCGAAGTCGTCGACCTCCTGGGCAGAATCAACCCATCCAGGGGTTCGCATACCTATGGGGCGCTGCGCGCGGCACAAGCCCTGGTGGGGCGCACCGAGGCCCTGCTCGAGGCGCTGACGCTCATGCATATACGGGGCGAGAACGAGGTACGCGCCGACACATTGACGCGCGCCCTGAGGGTGTTGGACGGCGAGCGCCGGGCCGACCGCGTCACGGTCCCACGCACTCGGCCGAGTTGACATTCCCGGGTGTCGTGTCCAGCTCCGAACGGCCGACGCGCGCCGCAGAAATCCTCGCCCGTTCGGCGTAGTCGACGAATCGACAGGAAGCGCGGGTGAGTTGCGCAACAGGTGTACACATCTGGCGGAATCGAACGTTCCACCGCAGGTGCGGGACTCGTAGGCCAAACCTCCGAAGATCGCAAAGCCCGCTTGTCCACCCGTATGGATCAGTCGTGAGGAGCCTCACATATCGCCGTTTCAGCTCGGTTTTCGCCCATGTCGTGGGTCAAGATCCCTGACGACGACAAGCCCCCGCCGCCGCGGCGGGGCGGTCCGGGCGGACGCCGAGTCCTGCCGCTGTCCCGGACGCCTGGTCGACAGGAGTGGATCGGCAGGAGTGGAGGACCCGATTTTTGCGGGACGAACGCGCTGTTCCGGCAGCGAGGCCGTTCCTTGGGGTGAAGCCGCAGCCGCGGCCGGGCATCTTCGCCAGCCCGAACCCGACAGGTCATCCTTCGCAGGCGGCTGACGAAGGGTTGCGCATGACTGCGCAGATGCACGTCCCGTCCCTGCTGTCCCGGGCCGGAGCCGTCTCGGCTCTCACCCTCGCCGCCGTCGGCGGCACGCTGCTCGCCCCAGGAGTGGCGCCGGAGGCCCAGGCAGCGACCACCCACGCGAACAAGGCACTGAGCGTCGCCGCGTCCAAGAAGGGAGCGCCGTACGGCTACGGAGCCACCGGGCCCACCAGGTTCGACTGCTCCGGTCTGACGCTCTACGCGTACAAGAAGGCGGGCAAGTGGCTGCCTCGCACCGCGCAGCAGCAGTACAACAAGACCCGGCACATCTCCGCGTCCAGCAGACAACAGGGGGACCTGGTCTTCTTCCACTCCGGTGGAAGGGTCTACCACGTGGGCATCTACGCCGGTGGCGGCAAGATCTGGCACTCGCCCAAGACGGGGTCCTGGGTGAAGCTCGACAGGATCTGGTCGTCGAAGGTCTACTACGGCCGCGTCCGCTGACGGAGCCCGGCCACTGAACCGGCCCTCGGACGGCACTGAGGAGTGGGGCCGCCGCCCCACTGCTCCGCCGCCTCCTGAGGGCCTGTCCGGCACTTCGCGAACGGTGTGTGGCCGCGTGGGGGCTCCGCCCCGGCCGGCCCGCCCTAACGGCTGGGCACGGCCGCCGCAGTCCAGGGGAGGCTGATCCAGACCGTCTTCCCGCCGTCCTCGGTCGGGGTGACGGAGAGACGGCCGCCGGCCTCGGCGGCCAGGGAGCGGATGATGACCAGGCCGCGCCCGTTGTCCTGCTGCACCGCGGCCGGAAGGCGGCGGGGCCTGCGGGGATGGCTGTCGGTCACGCCGATGTGGAGGAACTCCTCGCGGACCAGCCGGACGTCGACCGTGAAGTTCGGCGACTGGCCGAAGGTGTGGAGGACGGCGTTGGTGGCCAGCTCCGAGACGATCAGGCGGATCGCGTCGGCGGTGTCGCCGTCGCCGTCGAGGCCCCAGCCGGTGAGCACGTCCGCGACGTACCGCCGGGCCGTGGGCACCGAGGCGGGTTCGCTCGGCAGCGTGACGGATGATTCCTGGTGATCTGCCATGGCGACGCTGTCCCTTTCCCGCCGGGGAGCACACCCCGGATTGCGCTTCGCGCCAGAGTGCCACCGATCGTGCCGCCCCGAGCGGGGTTCCACCAAGATATGTCCCCATCTGTCGCCCGAAGCGGTGAACTATGCGCGCTGGGAACGCGCTTGGGCGCCCGGATGGTGTCCTGCCCGATCCAGCCGGGGCGTTCGGTGCGGGCGACGGGCGGACGGCCGGGCGCCGGGCCTGCTGAGTGTCCAGGGGGTGCCCTGTCGATCAGGCCGGGCTCGGGGGTCCGATCGACAGGACCCCCTGGACACTCAGCCGGTCGGCGCCGTCCGCAGGATCGTCTCCACCGCACGCCCGATCTGCGCGTCGGTCAGGTCCGCGCGGGCCGTGAGGCGCAGTCGCGAGATGCCGTCGGGCACCGACGGCGGCCGGAAACAGCCGACCAGCAGACCCTGTTCGCGGCAGTCCGCCGCCCAGGCGAGTGCCGCCTCCGGGGAGGGCGCGCGGACGGAGACGACGGCCGCGTCGGGCCGGGCCGAGGTGAGCCCGGCGTCGGTGAGCAGCCGGTGCAGTGTCGTCGCGACGGTACGGGCCCGCTCGGCGAGGCCCGGTTCGGCGGCGATCAGCCGCAGGCTCGCGAGCGCGCCGCCCGCGGCGGCGGGGGCGAGCCCTGTGTCGAAGATGAAGGTGCGGGCGGCGTTCACCAGGTGCTCGATCACCCGCGCGGGGCCGAGGACGGCGCCGCCCTGGCTGCCCAGGGACTTGGAGAGGGTGAGGGTGGCGACGGCGTCCTCCGCACCGGCCAGCCCCGCCTCGTGCAGGGCGCCCCTGCCTCCGGTGCCGAGGACGCCGAAGCCGTGGGCATCGTCCACCACGAGCCCGGCACCGTGCGCGCGGCAGGCCTCGGCGAGCGCGGGGAGCGGGGCCTTGTCCCCGTCGACGGAGAAGACGGAGTCGCTGACGACCAGGGCCCGCCGTCCGGGGCACGCGTCGAGGGTCTTGCGTACGGCCTCGGGGTCGGTGTGCGGGACGACGGCCGTCTCGGCGCGCGCGAGGCGGCAGCCGTCGACGATCGAGGCGTGGTTGGCGGCGTCGGAGACGATCAGGGAGCCACGGCCGCCGAGCGCGGTGAGCGCCGCCAGGTTGGCGGTGTAGCCGGAGGAGAAGACCAGGGCCGCCTCGAAGCCGCAGAAGTCGGCGAGTTCGCGCTCCAGGCGGGTGTGCAGCCGGGTGGTGCCGGTGACGAGCCGCGAGCCGGTGGAGCCGGCGCCCCAGCGCCGTGCCGCGTCGGCCGCCGCCTCGGTGACCTCCGGGCGGCGGGTGAGCCCGAGGTAGTCGTTGCTCGCCAGGTCGAGGAGTTCCGACTCCGCCGCCCGGGGCCGCAGCGTACGGACGAGACCGGCCTCCGCCCGGCGGCGCGCCTCGGCGTCGGTCCAGTCGAACGCGGTCCGGCGCGGGCCCGCGGCCCGTGCGTCGTCGGCCTGTGGCATACGGCGATCCTTTTGTAGGCAGCGGACAGACCCTAACCGGAGTATGCCGAGGTCGGGATGTGGGCATCCACACACCTCGATCGGAGGCGTTTGTTCGGATCCTCCTTGGCCCGGAGGCGGGCGGTAGGCAAGGATCTGCGGTTATGGACCTGCTGAACACGCTGGTGGAAAAGGGGCTGCGGCGCGAGCTGCCGACCCGTGAAGAAGCGCTCGCCGTGCTGGCGACCTCCGACGACGAACTGCTCGATGTGGTGGCGGCGGCCGGCAAGGTGCGTCGCCAGTGGTTCGGGCGCCGGGTGAAGCTCAACTATCTGGTCAACCTGAAGTCCGGGCTGTGCCCCGAGGACTGCTCGTACTGCTCGCAGCGCCTCGGCTCCAAGGCCGAGATCCTCAAGTACACGTGGCTGAAGCCGGACGAGGCGTCCCAGGCCGCCGCGGCGGGCGTCGCGGGCGGGGCCAAGCGGGTCTGCCTGGTGGCGAGCGGCCGCGGCCCGACGGACCGGGACGTCGAGCGGGTCGGCAAGACCATCGAGGCCATCAAGGAGCAGAACGAGGGCGTCGAGGTGTGCGCCTGTCTCGGTCTGCTCTCGGACGGCCAGGCGGAGCGCCTGCGGGAGGCCGGCGCCGACGCTTACAACCACAACCTGAACACGTCCGAGGCGACGTACGGGGACATCACCAAGACCCACACCTACGCGGACCGCGTGGACACCGTGCAGAAGGCGCACGCCGCCGGTCTGTCGGCGTGCTCGGGCCTGATCGCGGGCATGGGCGAGAGCGACGAGGACCTCGTCGACGTCGTGTACGCGCTGCGCGACCTGGACTCGGACTCGGTGCCGGTCAACTTCCTGATCCCGTTCGAGGGGACCCCGCTCGCCAAGGAGTGGAACCTCACCCCGCAGCGTTGTCTGCGGATCCTGGCGATGGTCCGGTTCGTCTGCCCCGACGTCGAGGTCCGGATCGCGGGCGGCCGTGAGGTCCACCTGCGCTCCATGCAGCCGCTGGCCCTGAACATCGCGAACTCGATCTTCCTCGGCGACTACCTGACCAGCGAGGGCCAGGCCGGCCAGGCCGACCTGGACATGATCGCGGACGCCGGCTTCGAGGTGGAGGGCGCCGGTACGACCACGCTGCCCGCCCACCGCGCGGACGCGCTCGCCGCGGCGGCCGGCGGCTGTGGTTCGCACGCCTCGGCCGAGGGCCCTGGCTGCGGCTCGCAGGCCTCCGCCGGGGGCGCCGGCTGCGGCTCGCACGCCGGTGGCGGTTGCGGTCCCTGCGGCGGTCACGCCGAGGCTCCGGCGGAGGCACCCGCCGCCGAGGCCGCGCCGAACGCCGCCCGGACCGACCTGGTGGCGGTACGCCGCCGGGGCGCCGGCACGGACCTGGCGCCGAATGCGTAACGACGAACTCCTCGCCCTGGACCGGGCGCACGTCTGGCATCCGTACGGCCCCATGCCGGGGCGGGCGGAGCCGCTGGTCGTCGCGTCCGCGTCCGGGGTGCGCCTCCGGCTCGCCGAGCCGGTCGAGGGCCAGGGCGAGCTGGTCGACGGCATGTCCTCGTGGTGGTCGGCGATCCACGGCTACAACCACCCCGTGCTCAACGAGGCGGTGCGCGGGCAGCTGGAGAAGATGAGCCACGTCATGTTCGGCGGGCTCACCCACGAACCGGCGGTGCGGCTCGCCGCCCGGCTCGTCGAGATCACCCCCGAGCCGCTGCGGCACGTCTTCCTCAGTGACTCGGGCTCCGTCTCCGTCGAGGTGGCGGCCAAGATGTGCCTGCAGTACTGGCGCTCCCTCGGCCACCCGCAGAAGCAGCGGCTCCTCACCTGGCGCGGCGGCTACCACGGGGACACCTGGCAGCCGATGTCCGTCTGCGACCCGCAGGGCGGCATGCACGAGCTGTGGACGGGCGTGCTCCAGCGGCAGGTGTTCGTGGACACCCCGCCGGCGACGTACGACGAGTCCTACGCCGAACTGCTGCGAACCGAGATCGGGCGCCACGCCCACGAACTGGCGGCCGTGATCGTGGAGCCCGTGGTCCAGGGCGCCGGCGGCATGCGCTTCCACGACCCGGGCTACCTGCGGGTGCTCCGCGAGGCGTGCGACGCACACGACGTGCTGCTCGTCTTCGACGAGATCGCGACCGGGTTCGGCCGGACGGGCAAGCTGTTCGCCGCCGATCAGGCGGGGGTCTCCCCCGATGTGATGTGCGTGGGCAAGGCGCTGACCGGCGGCTACCTGTCGATGGCGGCGACGCTCTGCACCGGCCGGGTCGCCGACGGCATCTCCCAGGGCGAGGTGCCGATCCTGGCCCACGGGCCGACGTTCATGGGGAACCCGCTCGCCTCGGCCGTCGCCCTCGCCTCCCTCGACCTGCTGCTCTCCCAGGACTGGGAGGTCGAGGTCAAGCGGATCGAGACCGGCCTGCGGGAGGGCCTCGCCCCTGCCGCCGACCTGCCGGGCGTGCGCGAGGTCCGGGTGCTCGGCGCGATCGGTGTCGTCCAGCTCGACCACGAGGTCGACATGGCGGCGGCGACGCGCGCGGCGGTCCGGGAGGGCGTGTGGCTGCGCCCGTTCCGGGACCTGATCTACACGATGCCGCCGTACGTGACCGGCAACGAGGACCTGGCCCGCATCTGCGCGGCGGTCCGCGCGGCCGCGTCGGCCGGCTGAACAGGCCGAACGGCCGAACGGAAGGACTGGGCAGCAGTGGGAATCATCGTCGTCAGCGGTACGGGGACGGAGATCGGCAAAACGGTCGTGACCGCCGCGGTGGCCGCCGCGGCAACGGCGGCGGGACGGTCCGTCGCCGTCCTGAAGCCGGCGCAGACGGGGGTCGGGCCGGACGAGCGGGGCGACGCCGACGAGGTCGTCCGGTTGTCCGGAGCCGTGACCTCCGCCGAGCTGGGCCGCTTCCCGGAGCCGCTGGCCCCCAACACGTCCGCGCGCCGGGCCGGGCTCGCACCGGTCGGGCCCCGGGAGGTCGCCGAGGCCGCCCGGAAGCTCGCCGCCGACCACGATCTGGTGCTCGTCGAGGGGGCGGGCGGGCTCCTCGTCCGTTTCGACGAGGAGGGCGGCACCCTCGCCGAGGTGGCCTCGCTCCTCGGCGCACCCGTCCTGGTCGTGGTCCCGGCCGGTCTGGGAACCCTCAACACGGCGGCCCTCACCGGCGAGGCACTCCGGGCCCGCGGGATCGAACAGCTCGGTGTGGTGGTCGGCAGCTGGCCGGCCGCGCCCGACCTCGCGGCCCGCTGCAACCTCACGGACCTGCCGGAATCGGCCGGCGCCCCGCTCCTCGGCGCGGTGCCGGAAGGCTCGGGGTCGCTCACCCCGACCGAGTTCCGCGAGGCGGCGAGCGGCTGGCTGGCCCCGGCCCTCGGCGGCACCTGGGACGCGGCCGCCTTCGCGGAGGCCGCCAGGGCCTGAGAGCGAGAGACGCGGCTTGAGCGGGGGTGCCCGGCCGATCACGCCGGATCAGGAAGCGAGGCCTGATGATCGGCAAGGCACCCCCGGGGGCCGCGAGCTTGGCATGAGCGGTAGGACACCACTGGGGGCCCGCGAGCCGGGCATGACCGCCATGCCCGGCAAGACACCGCTGGGGCCGCGAGCCCGGCATGAGCGGTAAGGCATCCCTGGCGGCCCGCGAACCCGGCATGAGCGCCCTGTCCGTCAAGCCATCCTGGGGCCGCGATGCCGGCATGCCGACAAGACACCCCGTGGGGCCGTTGACTCCGTAGGCTGGGTTCATGCGTGCTCGCGTTCAGGAGATCGTGTTCGACTGTGCCGGCCCTTCCGCACTCGTCCGGTTCTGGTCCCGCCTCCTCGGCGGTGATCCGGTCGACCGGAGTGACGACTGGTCGTACGTCGATCCGCCGGGGTTCGTCCGGCTCGCCTTCCAACGCGTCCCCGAAGGCAAAGCGGTCAAGAATCGGGTCCACCTCGACCTGGAGGTCCCGGACCCGGCCCGGGCCGCGGACGAGGCGCTTCCCCCCGGCGCGGTCAGGGTCGGCGGCCTCGTGACGGACGAACAGGGCTCCTTCCAGGTCATGCGTGACCCGGAGGGCAACGAATTCTGCTTCGTGACCGGTTGAGGGCCCTCCGATGACTCCGGCTCCGACCCCGCCACGGCCCTCGGCCCGGGGGCCCCACGTCCGTCACCCCCTTTTCGCCCGGTTCTACGCCCGCGTCAGCGTCACGGCCGACGCCCGCGGCGGACTCGGCGCCCTGCGTACGGAGCTCCTCTCCGGGCTCTCCGGCCGCGTGATCGAGATCGGCGCCGGGAACGGCCTGAACTTCGCCCACTACCCGTCCGGCGTCACCGAGGTCCTGGCCGTCGAGCCGGAACCCCATCTGCGGCGCCTCGCCGAGGAGGCCGCCCATCGGGCGCCCGTCCCGGTGACCGTGGTGACGGGCACGGCGGAGGCGCTGCCGGTCGAGAGCGGTTCCTTCGACGCCGCCGTCGCCTCGCTCGTCCTGTGCACCGTACCGAGCGTGCCCGCGGCCCTCGCGGAGCTGCGCCGGGTCCTGCGCCCCGAGGGTGAACTCCGCTTCTTCGAACACGGGGCGGCGGACTCGCCCGGCCTGGCCCGCCTCCAACGCGGCCTCGACCGCACGGTCTGGCCCCTCCTCTTCGGCGGCTGCCACACCTCCCGCACCCCCCTCTCCGAGATCACGACAGCCGGTTTCACCCTCACCTCCCACCGCTCCTTCGACCTCCCCGACCAGGGCCCCCGCCTCCCCTCCTCACCCTGCGTCCTGGGCGTGGCGAAGCTGGGGGGTGGCACGGGTCCAGGAGGCGTCGGAGGCCCAGGCGGTCCTGGGTGACCGAACAGGGTCACGGGCCCGTCCACTCGAAGTGACTACCGATCACCGGTCGCCGGCAGCCAGGTCGGCCGGGCGGGGCTGCGAGGCCACCCGCTCGAAGTGACTGCCGCTCACCGGTCGCCGACGGTCAGGCCGGGGTGACGAAGCCGGACTCGTAGGCGGTGATGACGGCCTGGGTCCGGTCCCGGGCCCCCAGCTTGGCCAGGACCGCGCTGACGTGGGACTTCACGGTCTCGGCGCCGACGATCAGCTCGCGGGCGATCTCGACGTTGGTCAGGCCCTTCGCCATCAGGCGCAGGACGACCTGCTCCCGCTGCGTCAGGGCGGCCCGCTCCAGTGCCTCCCGGGCCTGCCGGTTGCCGTACTCGGCGGCGAGGGCCCGAACCGCCGCGGGGTACAGCAGCGTCTCGCCCTCCGCCACCAGCCGGACCGCGTGCACGATCTCCGAAGGGCGGGCCCGCTTCAGCAGGAATCCGTCCGCGCCGGCCCGCAGCGCCTGATAGACGTACTCGTCGTTCTCGAAGGTGGTGACCACGAGGATCTTCGGCGGCGAGTCCACCGTCCGCAGAACCGCCTTGGTCGCCTCGATCCCGTCGAGCAGCGGCATCCGGACGTCCATCGCGACCACGTCGGGGCGCAGTTGTCGCACGAGCGGTACCACCGAGGCGCCGTCGGCGGCTTCACCGACCACCTCGATGTCCGGCTGCGCCTCCAGGACGGCACGCAGCCCCATGCGCACGAGGGGTTCGTCGTCGACGAGCAGGACGGTGACTGACATCCGGTCAGCGTATGGGTTGCAGGGGCAGCCGTGCGCGCACCCTCCAGCCGCCCCCGTGCGGACCGGTGTCGACCTGCCCCCCGAGCAGGGCGGCCCGTTCCCGTATTCCGCGCAGTCCGCTGCCACTGCCACCGCTACCGCTGATCGTCAGGGAAGGGCCGTCCGGCAGCGGATTCGTCACCTCCAGGTCGAGCCGGTCGGCGACCATCCCGATCCGGACCCTCACCGGCACCGGACCGCAGTGCCGCAACACATTGGTGAGCGCCTCTTGCAGGATCCGGTACCCCTCCTGGGTGACCGGGCCCGTCAGCTTCTCCAGTGAGCCCGCCAGTTCCGCGTCCACGGCGGCGCCGGAGGCGCGGGCCGAGTCGAGGAGACGGTCGGCCTCCGCCAGCGTCGGCCGCTGGGACGGCCGCTGACCCGACTCCCGCAGGACGAGCAGCACTCGTTCGAGGTCCTCCAGTGCCGCCCGGCCCGTCTCCTCGATCGCACTCAACGCGCGGTCGGTGAACTCCGGGTCGCCGGCGGCCCGCGCGGCACCGGCCTGGACCACCGCCACGGTCAGGGCGTGGCCGATCGAGTCGTGCAGCTCCCGCGCGATGCGGGTGCGCTCCAGCAGCTGCTCGGTGCGTGCTTCCAGCGCCGTGAGTCGCTCCGCCGAGGAGGGTCCCAGCAGCAGCCCGGCGATGGAGGTGACCAGCTCGCCGAGCAGGGTCACGACGACGATCAGCAGCACCAGCGGCACGGGAGCCAGCAGCCACGCCGCCCAGGAAGGCGGTGTGAAGGGCAGGAGGCTGTCCTCGACGGGGCCCCCGCCGGCCGCGACGCGGACCAGGTCGACCGTCGCGACGGGCAGCACCACACTGGCACACACGGTTACCCCCGAAAGGAGGAGCCGTATCTCCAGCCACAACAGGGTCCGCCAGCGGTCGCCCCATCGCCGGGACGCCACGGTGCTGAAACCGCCCGTGCCGGCGCCCCCGTCGTGCGGTGCCAGCAGGAACCTCGCCTGGTGCCCCTCGGCGCGCCGCGTCCAGGGCAGCAGCGCCAGCGGTATGACGAGAAGCAGCGGCATCCACGGCGTATCGCGCTCGATGAACATCCACACGGCGAGCATGAGCACGGGCACACACAGGTGCACCCAGCGTGAGTAGGTGACGGGTCGGAGAGATGCACGGAACAGTCGCTGCATGCCTTCATCGTGGCAGTTCACGGCCCTGCCGCGACTCCCCTGTACGGGGGAGACGGAACCCTCGCTCGGGGGAGGCCGGCGGGTGGGGCCGGTGGCGAACCTTGAGGCATGAACACCATCGAGATCCGAGAACTGACCAAGGAGTTCGGCCGCAGCCGGGCCGTCGACCGCCTCACCTTCGATGTCCTGCCCGGGCGGGTGACCGGCTTCCTCGGGCCCAACGGCGCGGGGAAGTCCACCACCATGCGGCTCCTCCTCGGCCTCGACCGGATCACGTCGGGAACCGCCACCATCGGAGGCCGCCGATTCACCGAACTCCCCGACCCTCTCCACCGGGTGGGTGTCCTACTCGACGCGCAGTCGGCGCACGGTGGCCGGACGGCCAGGGACCACCTCCGCCTCCTCGCGGCGGCCGGCGGCGTTCCGGTGAGCCGCGTGGAGGAGGTCCTCGAGCAGGCGGGGATCGCCGCGGCGGCCGGCCGGAGGATCAGGACCTTCTCCCTGGGCATGCGCCAGCGCCTCGGCATAGCGGCCGCGCTGCTGGGCGACCCTGGTGTGCTGCTCCTTGACGAGCCGACCAACGGGCTGGATCCCGAGGGCATCATCTGGATCCGCGAGCTCATGCGGTCACTGGCCGCCGAGGGTCGAACGGTGCTCGTCTCCAGCCATCTGATGACGGAGACCGCCGCCCTTGCCGACCATCTCATCGTGCTGGGGCAGGGAAGGCTGCTGGCCGACACCTCGATGGAGCAGTTCATCGAGGCCCGCAGCACCCCGACGGCCCGGGTGCGCACGACCGACCCGACACGGCTGCGGTCGGCGCTCGCCCGGCGCGACCTCGAGTTGGTCTCCGCCGAGGGCGGGCGGTGGACCGTGGCGGGCATACGGGCCGGGGAACTCGGCGCCCTGGCCGCTCACGAAGGCGTCCCGATCCTGGAACTGGTCGACGAGCGGGCCTCGCTGGAACAGGCCTACCTCGACCTCACCGCCGAGCACGCCCCCTTCGCCGCCGCCCACTGACACGAACCGTCCAAGGAGGATTCCCATGCGTTCCGCTCTGCCCACCGTCCCCGTCCTGCACTCGGAATGGATCAAAATACGGTCCCTGCGCGGCACCTTCACGGCACTGTGGGCCGTCTGCGTGGCCACCGCGGGCATACAGATGCTGATGGCCGCCCTGCTCGGCGCCGAGGAGGCCGCCGGCATGGGGGACGATCCGCTTCTCTCGGCCTTCTACGGGGTCAACTTCGGCACGATCGCCGCTTTCGCCTTCGGCGCGACGGCGCTGTCCGCCGAATTCCACAACGGCGCCCTGCGCACGTCATTGACCGCCGTGCCGAACCGCGCGCGGCTCTATCTGTCGAAGATGGCGATGACGGCCGGACTCGGCTTTCTTGCCGGGCAGTTCGCCGGACTGGCGACCTTCGTCGGCGGACAGGCGTTCATGGGACCCGATGCGCTGGAGCTGGGCGGCGAAGGCACCTACCGCGCGATCTTCGGGTGCGGCCTCTACCTGATGCTGATGACACTGCTGGCCGCGGGCCTGACGGCGGTGCTGCGCAGCGCGACGGTCGTGCTCAGCCTGCTCATACCCTTCGTGCTGCTGGTGCCGTTCGTGCTCGGCTCTGCTTCCGAGGGGGTGGCCCGGTTCCTGCCGGACCGGGCCGGTTGGAGGGTCATGTGCATGGACGCGCACGACGGCCTCGGCCCGTGGGCCGGCATCGGCCTCCTGGCCTTGTGGGCTCTGGCCGCCGTGGCCGGGGGATGGCTGGCGATACGGCGCCGGGACGCCTGACCCCGAGCCGGTGACCGCCGCCGCCCTTATGGCGCCTGGGCTGGGTGGACCTCCTCGTTCGGAGGCCGAGAGAGGTCGTTCCGGCCCTCGGAACTCGATGGCAGGGGCGCGGCACCGCGTGATGGGATCCGCGCATGGTCGAACTGGAGATACGTGCAGCCACGCCCTCCGATGCCAAGGACGTCCTGACCTTCTGGAAGGAGTCGGCCAAGGGAACGTCCGTCTCGGACGACGTGAACGGGGTGACACGACTGGTCGAGCGTGACCCCGAGGCGCTGATCCTCGCCGTGGCAGACGGACGGATCGTGGGGTCCGTGATCGCCGGCTGGGACGGCTGGCGCGCCTCGCTCTACCGGCTCGCGGTCCTTCCCTCCCATCGCAGGCGGGGCATCTCCACCGTGCTCCTGCGGGCGGCGGAGGAGCGCTTCGCCGCCCTCGGCGGGCGGCGTGTGGACGCGATGGTGCTTGAGGAAAACGAGACGGGCAGGCTTCTGTGGTCCGCCGCCGGGTACGAGCGTCAGGATCAATGGCGCCGCTGGGTGAAGCCGCTCACGGCCTGAAGGCTCGACCCGGCCACACCGGCCCACCCGACCGCCCTACCTACCCGACCACGACCCGACAGCCGCCCGGCCCCACACGGCCGCACCTGGCCACCACGACGCTTTGCCCGTCCTTTACCATGGTGTCTCATCCCGACTACCGAAAGGTGTGAGCGTCCGCCCATGGGCGAGCCTCCCAGTAGCACTGGTCCCGACAGCTCCGGTTTCGACCGCCGACATCGAGCGATCCTTCCTTCCCTGACTGATCATGGGACGGAGGTGAACCGATGACCGAAGTGCTTCTGCTCCTCCTAGCGCTCCTCCTCTCACTCGCGTGCGGCGCCTTCGTCGCGGCGGAGTTCTCGTTGACGACCGTCGAGCGGGGCGAGCTCGAATCAGCGGCGGAGCGCGGCGAGCGCGGGGCGGCGAGCGCCCTGAAGGCCGTGCGGTCGCTGACCTTCCAGCTCTCCGGCGCGCAGCTGGGCATCACCGTCACCAACCTCGTGGTCGGCATGCTCGCCGAGCCGTCGGTGGCCAAGCTCATCCGCGGTCCGGTCGAGGCCCTCGGTCTCTCCCCCTCGGTCGCCTCCTCCGTGGCGCTGGTGCTGGGTACGGCCTTGTCGACCGTCGTCCTGATGGTCGTCGGCGAGCTGGTCCCGAAGAACTGGGCGATCTCCTCGCCCCTCGCGGTGGCGAAGGTGGTGGCCACCCCCCAGCGGGTGTTCACGGCTGCCTTCAAGCCGCTGATCAGCCACCTCAACAACACCGCGAACCGGATCCTGCGCCGCCTGGGCATGGAGCCGACCGAGGAGCTCGCGTCGGCGCGGTCCCCGCAGGAGCTGGTGGCGCTGGCGCGGCACTCGGCGAAGGAGGGGGCACTCGAAGCGGACACGGCCGAGCTGTTCGTCCGGACGCTCAACCTGGCGGAGCTGACCGCCGAGAACGTGATGACGCCCCGCGTGCAGGTCACCGCGCTCGAGGTGCAGGCCACCGCCGAGGACGTGGCGAACGCGACCCGGGCGACGGGCCTCTCGCGCTTCCCGGTCTACCGCGGCAACCTCGACTCGGTCGTCGGCATCGCGCACATCAAGGACGTGCTCGCCATACCGGCAGCCGAGCGGCCGCGCCGGCGCATCGGCGAGATGGTGCGGGAGCCGCTGCTCGTACCGGAGACCCTGACCGTGGACCGTCTCCTCGACCGGCTCTCCGGCAAGCAGACGATGGCCGTCGTCATCGACGAGTACGGCGGTACGGCCGGCGTGGTGACCCTGGAGGACATCGTCGAGGAGGTCGTGGGCGAGGTCCGCGACGAGCACGACCCGCACGAGACGCCGGACCTGGCCCGGGCGGGCGAGGACGCGGACGGACGTGAGCTCTGGTCGGCCGACGGCGCGGCCCGGACGGACCAGGTGGGTGCCATCGGGCTCCGGGTGCCGGACGGCCCGTACGAGACGCTCGCGGGTGTCCTGGCCACCGAGCTGGGCCGTATCCCGGCCGTCGGCGACAGCGTGGAGCTGGCCGGCTGGCGGCTCGACGTCGTGGACGCCTCCGGTCGGCGCGCGGCGCGCGTGCTGATGCACGCCCCCGCGCACGACACCGGGGACGAGACCGACGACGAGACCGGGGAGGCCCGCCGATGATCGTGATCCAGTTGTTGATCGGCCTGCTCACGCTGGTCGTCAACGCGTTCTTCGTCGGCGCCGAGTTCGCCCTGATCTCGGTTCGCCGCAGTCAGATCGAGCCGCTGGCCGAGGCCGGGAACCGGCGGGCGCGCAGCGTCATCTGGGGCCTGGAGCACGTGTCCGCGATGCTCGCCGCGGCGCAGCTGGGCATCACGCTGTGCACCCTGGTCCTCGGCATCGTCGCCGAGCCGGCCATCGCGCACCTGCTGGAGCCGGTCTTCGACGCGCTGGGCGTCCCGCACGGGCTGGTGCACCCGATCTCGTTCGTGATCGCCCTGTCGCTCGCGACCTATCTGCACATGCTGCTGGGCGAGATGGTGCCGAAGAACATCGCGCTCGCCGAGCCGACGCGTTCCGCGCTGCTGCTCGGGCCGCCCCTGGTGACGCTCGCGCGGGCCCTGCGGCCGGTGATCTTCGCGATCAACGCCTTGGCCAACACGCTGCTCAAGCTGCTTCGCGTGGAGGTCAAGGACGAGGTCTCGGCGACCTTCTCGGACGACGAGCTCGCCCGGATGGTCACCGACGCGGGTGACGCCGGACTTCTCGACGACCGGGCGGCCGAGCGGCTGCACGACGCCCTGGAGCTGGGCCGGCGTCCCGTGCGGGACGTCGTGATGCCGGCGGAGAAGGTGGTGTACGCACAGGTCGGCACGACCCCCGAGGAGCTGGAGGCACTGTCGGCGCTGTCGGGGTTCTCGCGCTTCCCGGTGGTCGACTCGGAGCGCCGGATCCTGGGTTATCTGCACGTCAAGGACGCCCTGGACGTGTCGCCGCGCGACGTGCCGTTCCCGGTGTCGGCGCTGCGGCCGATCGCGCGGGTCCGCGCGGTCACGCCGCTGGACGACGTCCTGACGGCGATGCGCCGCAGCCGGACGCACCTGGCGGCCGTGCTCGACGAGGACGGCAAGCCTGCCGGTCTCGTGGCGATGGAGGACGTGCTGCGCGAACTGGTGGGACGTCCGGCGGCGCCGTGACATCCGTGACCTCGGGGCGCCCGGAGCCTGTCTCCGGGCGCCCTCGGCATGTCAGAGCGCCGTGGCGGCCAGCCAGTCGTCGAGGAGGTCCCGGTCGCCGGTGTGCGTGAACCGGGGGTCGTCGGCACCGTACCTGCGGTGCAGGAGCAGCAGCAGGTCGCCGGCGTCCGCCTCGACGCCGGCGGTCGGCTCCGTGCCGCCGCTCCCCCGCGTCCAGGTGAAGCCGCCGCCTCCGAGGGTCAGGGTCCGGACGGCGCCGGTGTCGCGTGCGGTGAGCCGGAGGACGGCGCCGTCCCGGTCGAGGTGGGCGACGGGTTCCGCGATCCACGGGACGTACGGGGCGTCGGCGAGGAAGTGGTCGATCGCGTCGACGGCGGTGTGGGGCTCGACCGTCTCCGCGGCGCCGCCGAGGGCGAGCTCGGCGTCCGCGAGGTGGACGACCGCCTCGGAGAGCAGCCGCCGCGGGTAGTACCGGGCGTGCGGGTCGGCCCCGGGCGACCAGACGGGAAGGTCCGGGTCGGCGGCGCGCAGGGTCGTGAGGACGCTCTCGGCGCCCGAGGTCAGCCACCCGGCGTACCCGTCGGTGTCGGCCGGCAGGTCGAGCGGCAGGTCGTCGGCCCGGACGCGTACCGAGGCCCGGGTCCGTATCAGGTGCTCGGTCCAGCGGTGCAGCGTTCCGAGGTGCCGCGTCAGGTCCGCGAGGGTCCAGCCGGGGCACGTGGGGACCGGGGTGGCGGGATCGGCGTCCCGTATCAGGTCGGCGAAGCGCCGCACACGGTCGGCGACCTCGTCGCAGGCGGCGACGTGGGCGGCGGGTGAGGCGGGCGCGGGCGGCTTCGGCGAGGCCGCGTGCGACGTCGTCCGGGGGTCCTCGGTGCCGCCGAGGCGCTCGGGGACGCGGAGCAGGGCCTCTCGCCGTGTGCCCTCGGGCCTGCGGTGGGCCGCCTCGCGGAGGAGGCCGTCGAGGAGGGACCGGTCGGCCGGGGAGAGTCCGGAGAGGTGGTGCGAGGTGCCCCGCAGCCAGGCCGTCGCCGTGTCGGGGTCGAGTACCTCGTCGTCCGAGGTGTCGACCGTCGCCACGAGCTCGGCGAAGGCCTCGGCCAGGGCGCTCAGGAGCGCGTCGCTCATCGGGTTTCCCCTCCCGGGATCTCCACGGCATCCGCCGCATACCGCGCGGTATGATCACTCCGCCATGGAGATCAATGCCACGTACAACAGTCTCGTCGCCGTCGGCGACAGCTTCACCGAGGGTATGTCGGACCTGAAGCCCGACGGCTCCTACCGGGGGTGGGCGGACGTCCTCGCGGGCCGGCTCGCGGCCCGTACGCCCGGGTTCCGCTACGCCAACCTCGCCGTGCGCGGGAAGCTCATCAAGCAGATCGTCGAGGAGCAAGTCGGCCTGGCCGCAAGCATGCAGGCCGATGTGGTGACCCTCGTCGGGGGGCTCAACGACACCCTGCGCCCCAAGGTCGACATGGTGCGCGTGCGGGACCTGCTCACCGAGGCAGTGGAACGCCTCACACCGGCCTGCGGGCAGCTGGTCCTCATGCGCAGCCCCGGCCGCAACGGCCCGGTGATGGAGCGGTTCCGCCCCCGGATGGAGGAGCTCTTCGACCACATCGACGGCCTGGCCTCCCGGCACGGCGCCCTGGTCGTCGACCTCTACGGGGCCGAGTCCCTCGGCGATCCCCGGCTCTGGGACGTGGACCGGCTGCATCTGACCGCCGACGGGCACCGGCGGGTGGCCGAGGCCGTGTGGCAGGCCCTCGGTCTCGCGCCCGAGGAGGACTGGCGGACCCCGCTGCCGCCGTCCGCGCAGCCGGGGTGGGCGAGCCGCCGGGTCGCGGACGCCCGGTTCGCCAGGGAGCACCTGGGGCCGTGGATCGGACGGCGTCTGACCGGCCGTTCCTCCGGCGACGGCCTCCCTCCCAAGCGTCCCGAGCTGCTGCCGTACGAGTCCCCCGCCGGTCCCTGAGCCGGCGTCGGGCCACCGCCGTGACCTGGGTCTCGTAGCAAGCTCCACATCGGAGGGTGGCGCTGGCCTGCAGAAACCGCCAGTAGACTCTGTGCACGTGACTGCTGTGACTGCGAAGCCCCGCATCCCCAACGTTCTGGCCGGCCGCTACGCCTCTGCGGAGCTCGCCGTCCTCTGGTCCCCCGAGCAGAAGGTGAAGCTGGAGCGTCAGCTGTGGCTCGCCGTGCTCCGTGCGCAGAAGGACCTCGGGATCGAGGTTCCGGACGCCGCCCTCGCCGACTACGAGCGCGTGCTCGACCAGGTCGACCTCGGCTCCATCGCCGAGCGCGAGAAGGTCACCCGGCACGACGTGAAGGCCCGGATCGAGGAGTTCAACGCCCTCGCCGGCCACGAGCACGTCCACAAGGGCATGACCTCGCGCGACCTCACCGAGAACGTCGAGCAGCTCCAGATCCGCCTCTCCCTCGAGCTGATGCGGGACCGTACGGTCGCCGTCCTCGCCCGCCTCGGCAAGCTGTCCGCCGAGTACGCGGAGCTGGTCATGGCCGGCCGCTCGCACAACGTCGCCGCGCAGGCGACCACCCTCGGCAAGCGCTTCGCGACGGGGGCCGACGAGCTGCTCGTGGCCTACGCGCGCCTGGAGGAGCTGCTCGGCCGCTACCCGCTGCGCGGGATCAAGGGCCCGGTCGGCACCGCGCAGGACATGCTGGACCTGCTCGGCGGCGACGCCGGCAAGCTGGCCGACCTCGAGCAGCGGATCGCCGGTCACCTCGGCTTCGCCAACGCCTTCACGTCGGTCGGCCAGGTCTACCCGCGCTCGCTCGACTACGACGTGGTGACGTCGCTGGTGCAGCTGGCCGCCGCCCCGTCCTCGATCGCCAAGACGGTCCGCCTGATGGCGGGCCACGAGCTGGTCACCGAGGGCTTCAAGCCCGGCCAGGTCGGTTCCTCGGCGATGCCGCACAAGATGAACACCCGCTCCTGCGAGCGCGTCAACGGCCTCATGGTCATCCTGCGCGGGTACGCGTCGATGACCGGCGAGCTGGCCGGCGACCAGTGGAACGAGGGCGACGTGTCCTGCTCCGTGGTCCGCCGGGTCGCGCTGCCGGACGCCTTCTTCGCGCTCGACGGCCTCCTGGAGACCTTCCTCACCGTGCTCGACGAGTTCGGCGCCTTCCCGGCCGTCGTCGCCCGCGAGCTCGACCGCTACCTGCCGTTCCTGGCGACGACCAAGGTCCTCATGGGCGCGGTGCGCGCCGGCGTGGGCCGCGAGGTCGCCCACGAGGCCATCAAGGAGAACGCCGTCGCCTCCGCCCTCGCGATGCGCGAGCAGGGCGCCGAGCGCAACGAGCTCCTCGACAAGCTGGCCGCCGACGAGCGGATCCCGCTGGACCGGGCCCAGCTCGACGAGCTGATGGCGGACAAGCTGTCCTTCACGGGCGCCGCCGCCGACCAGGTCGCGGTCGTGGTCTCCCGTATCGAGGAGATCCTCAAGCAGCACCCGGAGGCCGCCGCGTACACCCCGGGGGCGATCCTCTGACCCGGACTCCCCGGTTCACCCCGCAGGAGCTGGAGGCCGCTCGTGACCGCGTCGTTCCCGACGTGGTCGCGGGTGGCCTTTCCGTGCTGTTCTGCGGGATCAATCCGGGTCTGATGACGGCGGCGACGGGCCACCACTTCGCCCGCCCCGGCAACCGCTTCTGGCCGGTCCTGCACCTGTCCGGCTTCACGCCGCGGCAGTTGCGGCCGGACGAGCAGGAGGAGCTCCTGACGTACGGGCTCGGGATCACGAACGTGGTGGCGCGGGCGACCGCGCGGGCCGACGAGCTGAGCCGGGAGGAGTACGTCGAGGGCGGGCGGATCCTGACCGGGAAGGTGGAGCGGCTCGCGCCGCGCTGGCTCGCGGTGGTCGGCGTCACGGCGTACCGCACGGCCTTCGGTGAGCCGAAGGCCGCGATCGGTCCGCAGCCGCGCATGATCGGGTCCACCCGGATCTGGGCCCTGCCCAATCCGAGCGGCCTCAACGCGCACTGGACGACGGCGACGATGGCCGAGGAGTACGCCCGTCTCCGGGAGGCCGCCGAGGCACCCGGCGCGTAGCGGGGGAGAGTCCGCGGAGCGGGCCACACCGTCGGCCCGTTCCGCTTCGCACTGATCCTCGACGGCCTCCCGGCGCGTGCCGTCGTCCTCCCGGAACTCCTCGCCGGCGGCCGGCTCGGCCAGGTGGAAGCCCGGGCTCCCGTCGAAGCCGCGGGCGCGGAGCAAGCCGATCGTCGCCAGGTGGCGTGCCGTCGTGTTCATGGGGCCGGTAAAGCCCGTGGCACTGGCAGTTGGCGTCGCGTCAGGCCGCCGGACGGACGGGTCCGGGGGCGGCGCTCGCCGCGACCCTGCCCATTGAGTACCATCCGCCGAAGAGGTGTACGAGCTGGGAGGACACACTGTGGGGCGGCTGACCGGCGGGGATCCTTCTCTGCTGAGGCGGATCAACTCCGCGGTGGTACTCCATGCGCTGCGGGGCGCCGACGCGCCCACGCTCACGGATCTGACCCGGATCACGGGCCTCTCCCGGCCCACGGTCGAGGGGGTCGTCGAAGGCCTCATGGAGGGCGGACTCGTCGTCGAGTCGGCGCCCGAGGAGGGTGAGGCCCGGCGGCAGGGACGTCCGGCGCGGAGGTTCCGCTTCCGCGCGGAGGCAGGTCATCTGCTCGGCATCGAGATCGGTCCGCACCGGGTGGCCGGGCTGCTCTCGGGCCTGGACGGGCGGATCATCGGCGCCGGGTCGCGCGAGGTGTCGGAGACGGCGCCCGAGGACGAGCGCCTGGACAAGGTGCGTACGGTCGTCGCCGACGTGCTGCGCAGGGCCGGGGTCGCCCGGTCCAATCTGCGGGCGGTCGGCGTCGGCACCCCCGGCATCGTGGAGGCCGACGGCACGGTGCGCCTCGGCACCGCCCTCCCCGGCTGGACGGGGCTCGCGCTGGGCGAGCGGCTGCGGCGCTCCTTCCGGTGTCCGGTGATCGTGGAGAACGACGCGAACGCCGCGGCCGTCGCCGAGCACTGGAAGGGCGCGGCGACCGACTCCGACGACATCGTGTTCGTGCTCGCCGGGCTGAGCCCGGGCGCCGGGTCGCTGATCGGCGGCCGGCTGCACCGGGGGTACGGCGGGGCGGCCGGGGAGATCGGCGCCCTGCACCTGCTGGGCCGGGGGGTCACCCCCGAGCACCTGCTCTCGACCACCGACGAGCCGCTGCACCCGCTGGACGAGCAGGCGGTCGCCGAGGTCTTCGCGCTGGCCCGCAAGGGTGACGCGCAGGCGGAGGCGGCGGTGGACCGGTTCATCCAGCGCCTCGTGCACGACGTGGCGGCGCTGGTCCTGGCGATCGACCCCGAGCTGGTCGTGGTGGGGGGCTGGGCGGCCGGTCTCGACGGCGTGCTCCCGCCCCTACGCGAGGAGCTCGCCCGGTTCTGCCTGCGGCCGCCTCGCGTGGTGCTGTCCCTGCTCGGCGAGGCCGCGGTGGGCACGGGCGCGCTGCGCCTCGCCCTCGACCACGTCGAGGAACAGCTCTTCGCGGTCGAGGGAACGGTGACGGCCCGCCGCTAGAGGGTGTTTCGGCGACGGACCGGTGCACGCGGTACGGGTGTTACGACGCCATGACCAGGTCGCCGGAGTCGCCGAAGGTGAGGCGGCAGGTGTCGGCGCGGTAGGTGGCCACGGAGACGGCGGCGGTGCGGCCCGCGGAGAGGTAGCGGGTCGTCACGACGAGGACGGGGGCACCGGGCAGCCGGTCGAGCTCCTTGGCGTCGTCGGCGCGGGCGGAGCCGAGCTCCACGGAGCGGTCCTGGCCGTCGAGGGCGAGGTGCTGCAGCTCGCGCAGTACGGCGCGGGCGCGGGCCGGGCCGGCGGGCGCGTCGATGGCGCTGAGGCCGGGGACGGAGTCCACGGGCACGTAGAGCAGTTCGGCGGCGACCGGCTGGCCCTGGGAGACGCGCAGGCGGCGGACGACGTGCACCTGGTCCTCCGGGCCGGTCTCCAGGACGCGCGCGACGGCGGCGGGCGCCACGTCGGCGGCGGAGTCGAGGGACTGCCAGGAGTCGTCGGCGACGCCGGGCCAGGCGTGCTGGGTGGTGGAGACGTCCACGCCGACGCGCGGCGGGGCGACCGTGGTGCCGACGCCGCGGCGGCGCTGGAGCCGGCCTTCCAGCTCCAGCTGCTCCAGTGCCTGGCGCAGCGTGGCGCGGGCGACGCCGAAGCGTGCCGCGAGCTCGCGCTCGTTGGGGAGGATCTCCCCGACGGCGAAGTCGGAGTCGAGCGCTTCGCCGATCACTGTCTTGAGGTGCTGGTACTTCGGTTCCGGTACCGATGCCAGCTGCGTGGTCCCCACCCTGATCCTCCGCAATTCGCCGTGTCCCGCGGCGTTTTTTCCGCGCCCTTGTTTATTAAAGGTTCCTGCACTAACTCTGCGACCATAAGGCGAGCCCACCCCTTGGTCAAGACCAATCCTCCGTCGAACGCCCCTGAATGTGACCCTCTGACCTAGATCGTTCACAGGACGTTCGCGTCCGTGTGGGCCGCGCGCAGCACTGTGCCCCGCCCCCCGGTGCCGGGGGGCGGGGCACGGACGGCGCGGTCAGAGGTCGGCGAGGCCTGCGAGCTTGTCGGGGTTGCGGAGGATGTAGACGCACTGGACGCGTCCGTCACGCATCTCGATCTGGAAGACGGAGTCGGGCCGTCCGTCGGCGAGGACGATCGCGGCGGGGCCGCCGTTGAGCTCGACCAGGCGGACCTGGAACAGGCTTTCCGCCCCCTCGGCCACGGCCTTGAGGAAGCGGCCGACCTTGTCGGCGCCCTCGATGATCCGCAGCGGCGCCTTGGACTTGCCGCCGCTGTCGCCGACGAGGCGCACGTCCGGGGCGAGCAGGGCGAGCAGCTCGCCGAGGTCGCCGCCGGCCGCGGCGGCGAGGAAGCGCTCGGTGAGGTCGCGGCGCTCGGCGGGATCGACGTCGTAGCGCGGTCTGCCCTCGTCGACGTGCCGACGGGCCCTTCCGGCGAGCTGGCGCACGGCCGCCTCGGAGCGGTCGAGGGCGACGGCGATCTCGGCGTAGGGGAATCCGAAGGCCTCGCGCAGCACGAAGACGGCCCGCTCCAGGGGCGAGAGGGATTCGAGGACGACGAGGACGGCGAGCGATACGGAGTCGGAGAGCAGGGCGCGCTCGGCGGTGTCGGGGGCGGTCGCGCCGAAGTCGGTGACGACGGGTTCGGGCAGCCAGGGACCGACGTAGGACTCGCGGCGGCTCTGGACCTGGCGGAGCCGGTCGATGGCGAGCCGGGTGGTGACGCGTACGAGGAAGGCGCGCGGCTCGCGGACCGCCGTCCGGTCCTCCGCGGTCCAGCGCAGCCAGGCCTCCTGGACGACGTCCTCGGCGTCGGCCGCGCGGCCGAGCATCCGGTAGGCGACGCCGAGGAGCATCGGGCGGTGCTCCTCGAAGAGATCGGTCAGGGTCTCGGTCGGAGTATCGGTGGGCACGCGCCCATCCCAGCCGACGACCACTCCCCTGTCCAGTTTCGGACGTGGTCTTGAACTCCTGGCTACCGAACGGTAATGCTCTTGCTGACAAGCCGTCTAAGGGACGTCGCACACCAGGTGTTCAGGACAGGGAGCCGGTATGCCCGCACGGATCGCGTTCACGATCGAGACCCCCACGGGTCCCCGCACGACGTCGATGACGTACGAGCGGCGGGGCGCGGGGGACCCCCTGCTGCTGCTCCACGGCATCGGGCACCACTGGCAGGCGTGGGAGCCCGTCCTCGACGTGCTCGCCGCCGAACGCGACGTGATCGCCGTCGACCTGCCCGGATTCGGCGCGTCCGACGGGCTGCCGGACGGCTCGCCGTACGGCCTGTCCACCGTCGTCCCGGTACTCGACGCCTTCTGCGGAGCCCTCGGCGTCGAGCGCCCGCACGTGGCGGGCAACTCCCTCGGCGGGCTGCTCGCCCTGGAACTCGGCCGGGAGAAGCGGGCGCGCTCGGTCACCGCCCTCTCCCCCGCCGGCTTCTGGTCGGAGGGCGAGCGGCGGTACGCCTTCGGGACGCTGCGGGCCATGCGGGGCGCGGCCCGCTCGCTGCCGGTGCCGTTGATCGAGCGCCTCTCCCGTACGCCCGCCGGGCGCACCGCCCTCACCAGCACCATCTACGCGCGCCCCGGCCGCAGGTCACCCGAGGCGGTCGTCGCGGAGACGCTCGCGCTGCGCGAGGCCACCGGCTTCCACCAGACCCTGGCCTCGGGCCGGACCGTGCTCTTCCGCGACGACGTGCCCACGATTCCGGTCACGATCGCCTGGGGCACCCGCGACCGGCTGCTCCTGCGGCGCCAGGGCGTCCGCGCCAAGCACACCCTCCCGGGTGCGCGACTGGTCCGGCTTCCCGGCTGCGGTCACGTGCCCATGAACGACGACCCGGCCCTCGTCGCGCGCGTGATCCTGGACGGCAGCCGCTGACTCCGGCCGGGTCGTACGGCTGAACAGGCCGGTGCCGAGGGCGGCGCCGGCCCCGACGAGCAGGCCCCCGGCCGCCTGCGGCAGGCCGAAGGCGGCGTGCCCCACCAGGGCGGCGCTCAGCGCGGCGGCGACCGGGATGGCGCCCGTACAGAGAGTGGCCCTCTCCATGCCGACCCGCTGGACGCCCATGTAGAAGAGGACGAACCCGACGACGGTGGCCAGCGCGGCCTGCCAGACCAGGGCGCCCGTCTCCACGGCCGTGGGCACCCGGACGACACCGGCCCCGTCCACGGCGAGACCGACGAGCGCCGCCTCGACCGCACCCGCGCCGCAGACGGCCGCCGTCAGCAGCTTCGGCCCGAGCAGCCGCAGCACGGGCACGGCGAGCACCGTGAACCCGACCTCGCCGGCGAGCGCAGCGACCGACCAGCCGATCCCGGCCAGGTCCGTCCGCCCCCACCCCTGCACGGTGAAGGCGCCCGCCGCGACGAGGAGGGCCCCGTACAGCACGGCGGGGGCGGGCCTGCGGCCCTCGGTGAGCGGGACGAGGACGGCGACGACGACCGGGGCGCACCCCACCAGGACACCGGGCACGGCCGGTTCGGCGGACCGCTCCGCGGCGAGCACCGCCAGGTTGAAGCCCACCATGCCCACGGCCACGAGAGCGGCCAGGCGCAGCCAGTGACGCGGCGTCAGGAGCCGCAGCGGGGCCAGTCCGCCACGGCCGAGCAAGGGGAGCAGGAGCAGGCAGGCGGCCCCGTAACGCAGCGCCTGCCCGCCCGCGTACGGATAGGCGCCGAGCAGGCTGTTCGCGGTGAAGGAGGCGCCGACGAGGGCGTAGGCGACGGTGACCAGCAGGACCCCGCGCAGGGAGTTCGCGTTCATGCTCCCGACGCTAGAAAGCCGAGCGGTCCCCGTTGAGGTCCACTTTCACGGCGCCATCGGGGACCACTTGGGGCGACGGGGGAACAGGGCCGCCGCCCTTCGCCCAGGCCGCGCCCTTCGCCCAGGCCGCGGCCTTCGCCGGGGCAGCCGCTCTTCGCCGGGGCAGCCGCTCTTCGCAGAAGCCGCCGGCCTTCGCCGGGGGCCGCCTTCCGGCGCCGCTCGGCCGCCGCACGTACACGCGTGGCCGTCGGGGGGCCGTCCCCGCGGCGGCGGAGCGGCGCCCGCCCGGTCGGGCGGCCCGTCCCGGCTGACGGTCGCGTTACGCGTCACGCGGAACCGTCGCGGCATACTCGGGTCGACGGACCCGCAGGAAGCGGCGAGATCATGCGGCGGAAGGGCCACGGACCCGGATGACACAGGCAGGAGACAGGGCCGATTCCGAGGGGGACGCTCCGGGGCAGCCCGCCTGGGAGCTGCTGCTTCCGGCCGTCGCCGCCCCGGCGCGACGGCGCGGCCGGACCTTGCAGGAGGCGTTGCGCGACGCGGTGCGGGCGGGCCGGCTGACGCCGGGGACGAGGCTTCCGTCGACCCGGGAGCTCGCCGCCGACCTGGGCGTCTCGCGCGGCCTGGTCACCGAGGCGTACGAACAGCTCACCGCCGAGGGGTACCTGCGCAGCGACCGGGGCTCGGGGACGTGGGTGGGCGGGGCCGCCAGGGCGGCCGTGCGAGAGGCCCGTGACCTGGCCCCCCGGGCGCCGGGTGTGCGGGTGGACTTCCGCCCGGGAACGCCCGACCTGTCGCTCTTCCCCAGGGCCGCCTGGGGGGCGGCCCAGCGATCCGTCCTCGCACGGTTGCCCCATCCGTCGCTCGGCTACCCCGATCCGCGCGGGCTGCCCGAACTGCGCGAGGCGCTGGCCGGGATGCTTGCGCGGCGGCGCGGTGTGGTGGCCGATCCGGAACGGCTCGTGGTCTGCTCCGGGGTGGCGCAGGCGTCGACCCTGCTGGGCTTCGTGCTGCGGGCAAGAGGGCTGCGCGTGATCGGCATCGAGGACCCGGGCAGTCCCGAGCACGGAAGGCTGTTCGCCTCGACCGGCATGGAGACCGTCTGGCTGCCGCTGGACGACGAGGGGATGATGCCGGGGCCGCTGGCCGCCTCCGGGGTACGGGCGGTCGTGGTGACGCCCTCGCACCAGTTCCCGTCCGGCATCAGCTGGTCGGCCGAGCGGCGCGGCGCGCTCCTCGACTGGGCACGGTCGGTGGACGGATACGTCCTGGAGGACGACTACGACGGCGACTTCCGCTACGACCGGGCGCCTGTCGGGGCGCTCCAGGGGCTCGACCCCGAGCGGGTCGTCTACGCCGGCTCGGTCAGCAAGTCGCTCGCCCCGGGGTTGCGGCTCGGCTGGATGCTGGTCCCGGCGGAGCTGCTCGGTGAGGTCGTCGAGCGCAAGCGGACGATGGACCTCGGCAATCCCGTACTCGATCAGGCGGTGCTCGCGGAGTTCGTGACCCGCGGCGGGTACGACCGGCAGCTCCGTCACTGCCAGCGCGCCTACCGGGAAAGGCGCGACGCCCTCCTGGCCGCCCTCGCGGAACACCTCCCGGGCACCCGGGTGAGCGGCATCGCCGCCGGACTCCACGTCATCGCGCGCGTGCCGGGACGCTTCGGGCCCTCCGCGCGGTTCGTGGCCCGGGCCGCCGGCGCCGGGGTGGCGCTGCGGCCCCTGGAGGAGTACGGCACGGCACGGCACGAGGACGGGGACGTGCGGCTCGTCATCGGGTACGCCCATCTGCCGCCGGCCGCGATCGAGACCGGGGTGCGGCTCGTGGCGGAGGCGGCCGGGGAGTGAAGCGGCCGGGCGGGTGATCTGTTCACGCGGGGTTCGCTTGGGCGCCGCTCCGGGCCGTTAGGCAGGGGACGGCGCACCACGATCGCCCGGAAACGACCTCGGAGGCCTTCCCATGTCCCACCCCGTGCCCGGTCACCCCTCGCCCGCCCGGCGCAGTCTGCTGCGGGGCTCGCTGGCCGCCTCGGCCGGGCTCGCGCTCGCCGGAACCGGCCTGGCGGCACCGGCGTTCGCGCTGTCGGGCCGGCCCCGGGCCGAGTGGGGCGTGCAGACGGGGGACGTCACGGCCTCCTCCGGTCTGGTGTGGGTGCGGTCGGACCGGCCGGCGCGCATGGTCGTGGAGACCTCGGCGACCGAGTCGTTCCGGCGGGTGCGCCGGCACCACGGGCCGCTGATCGGCGCGGGCACGGACTTCACCGGCACCACGGCCCTGCGCGGCCTGCCCGCCGGCGAGCGGATCCACTACCGGGTCACGCTCGCCGACCCGGACGATCCGCGCCGGACCTCCCAACCGGTCGTCGGCACGTTCCGTACGGCACCGGACCGGCGGCGCGACGGAGTCCGGTTCCTGTGGTCCGGGGACATCGCGGGTCAGGGCTGGGGCATCAACCCGGACATCGGGGGGTTCCGGGTGTACGAGGAGATGCGCCGGCTCGACCCGGACTTCTTCCTGTGCAGCGGCGACTCCGTCTACGCCGACGGGGTCATCCACCCGACCGTGGCCCTGCCCGACGGCCGGACCTGGCGGAACGTCACCACCCCCGAGAAGGCGAAGGTCGCCGAGACCCTCGACGAGTACCGGGGCAACTTCCGGTACAACCTGCTCGACCACAACGCGCGGGCCTTCAACGCGCAGGTGCCGTCGGTGGTGCAGTGGGACGACCACGAGGTGCGCAACAACTGGTACCCGGGACAGATCCTGGACGACCCGCGCTACACCGAGAAGGACGTGGACGTCCTCGCCGCGCGCGCTCTGCGTGCCTTCGGCGAGTACACGCCGGTGTCCACCCTCCACGCGCGCGGTGGCGGGCGCGAGCGGCGGATGCACCGGGTGGTGCGGTACGGACCGCTGCTCGACGTGTTCGTCCTCGACATGCGCTCGTACCGGAACGCCAACTCCCCCGGCCGGCAGGCCGATGACACCACCGGCATCCTCGGCGCCGAGCAGCTGGCCTGGCTGAAGCGGGAACTGGCCGCGTCCACCGCCGTCTGGAAGGTGCTCGCCGCCGACATGCCGCTCGGCCTGGTGGTTCCCGACGGCTCGGCGAACTTCGAGGCGGTCGCGCAGGGCGACCCGGGCGCGCCCCTCGGCCGCGAGCTCCAGATCGCGGAGCTGCTGCGGTTCGTCAAGCACCGGCGGATCACCGGCACACTGTGGCTGACGGCCGACGTGCACTACACCTCGGCCCAGCACTACGCGCCGGAGCGCGCGGCCTTCCGGGACTTCGCCCCCTTCTGGGAGTTCGTGTCCGGGCCGCTCGCCGCAGGCGGTTTCCCGGCGAACGCGCTCGACGGCACGTTCGGACCGGAGCGGGTCTTCGTCCGGGCGGCGGAGCGGGCCAACCTGTCGCCGATGGAGAGCCCCCAGTACTTCGGCGAGGTCGACATCGACGGCCACAGCGGCGAGTTGACGGTGCGCCTGCGGGCCGAGGGCGGAACGGTGCTGTTCAGCAAGGTGCTGCGGCCGGGGCTGGTGGGGCAGTAGCCCGCAGGAACCGCCGGTCGACGGCGG